>JAZTWS010000248.1:0-12158 GCA_045636005.1 Eubacteriales bacterium
GCCCCAGTTTTCCTCGGACAACCCAGCCGGCATTGCGCATCTTACAAGACGAGCTTTGTTGAAAACATTATGACAAAGCATTAAAATATCCCGAAAGGAGTGGGTTTATATGGCGGAGACGCTTCGGTATCTAACGGTCACGCAGTTAAATGAATACGTAAAAATGCTTTTGGATTCCGACGCGCTTCTCGGTGGCATTTGGGTTCGCGCCGAGATCTCCAACTTTAAGCACCATTACGGAACGGGTCACTTTTATTTTTCCTTAAAGGATGACGGGGCGCTCGTGCGTGCGGTGATGTTCCGCTTCAACGCGCAAAAGCTGCCCTTTGAGCCAAAGGACGGTATGCGCGTTCTCGTACACGGCAAGGTTTCTTCCTTCGTGCGCGACGGACAGTATCAGCTTTACGTGGACGATATGCTTCCCGACGGACAGGGCGCACTGTATTTCGCCTTTGAGCAGCTAAAAAAGAAACTGGAGGCGGCGGGGCTTTTTGAGGAGTCACGCAAGCGTCCCCTTCCGCGCTATCCCGAAAGCATCGGGATCGTGACCTCGCCTACGGGCGCGGCCATACGGGATATGATCAACATTCTTGGCAGGCGTTACCCCTCGGCCAAACTTTACCTTTATCCCGCGCTCGTGCAAGGACCCGACGCGCCGAAGCAGCTCATAGAGGGACTTTCCTTCTTTGCGGTGAAGAAAAAGGTTGACGTGATTATTATCGGACGCGGTGGCGGCTCGGCGGAGGACTTGTGGGCCTTTAACAACGAGCAACTTGCCTATGCCGTGGCGTCCTCTCCCATACCCGTGATCTCGGCGGTGGGACACGAGAGTGATTTTACCATCTGCGATTTCGTGGCCGATAAGCGTGCGCCCACGCCCTCGGCGGCGGCCGAGCTTGCGGTGCCCGATCGCATGGAGCTGAAAAAGAACCTTCTTTTGTATGGAAACAAGCTTTCCTCGGCCCTTTTGCAACGGCTGGAGAGCAGCAGAAGAAGCCTAAAATATTTGAGTGAGGCGGGCGTGCTTTCGGGCGCGGACGCTATCACGCGAAGCCGACGCATGAATTTGATCTATCTTGCGGATAAGGCGGATGCCGCCATTTTGCGTAAGACCACCGAAAAAAATGCAGAACTTTCACGGCTTGCCGCAAAGCTGGAGGCGCTTTCGCCCCTTTCGGTGATGACGCGAGGTTACGGAATCGCCCAAACGGCCGAGGGAAAGGTAATTCGCTCGGTTGCTGACGTAAAAAAAGAGGACATGGTCACGCTCCGTGTCCGTGACGGAAAAATTCACGCCAAGGTTACCCAAACACATAAGGAGAGAAAAAATGGCAAAAGTGGTAAAGAGCTTTGAAGAGTCGGTAGGACGTTTGGAGGAGATCGTTCGCACGCTGGAAAACGGAACGGCTACGCTTGACGAATCTCTGAAGCTTTACGAGGAGGGCGTAGCTCTCGTTCGCGTTTGCAACGAGAAGCTGGACAGTGCCGAGAAAAAGATCAAGGTGCTTACCGAACGCCCGGACGGTGAGATCGAGGAGAAGGAGCTTGACGGCGAAAATGCATAATATCGAAACGCTTTTGAAGCAAAGCGCACTTGTGACCGAAGGGTACATGAGGAGTTATTTTGAGGGGATCGACGGCGATCTTTTGCCGCTTGTCGAGGCCGAAACCTACAGTCTTTTCGGCGGCGGAAAGCGCATCCGCCCCTTTCTGGTCTTTGAATTTTGCCGTATGCTTGGTGGCGAGGAGCGCGCGGCGGCGCCGTTCGCCTCGGCCATCGAGATGATACACACCTATTCTTTAATACACGACGATCTTCCTTGCATGGATGACGATACCTACCGTCGCGGACGATTGACCTGTCACAAAATGTTTGACGAGGCCACTGCCGTGCTTGCGGGAGATGCGCTTTTGACGGGTGCCTTTGGCGCGGCGGCGGAAAATCCTTACGTTTCGGCGCACATTGCGCGTGACGCGGTGGCACTTTTGTCCGAAGCGGCGGGAAGGCGTGGTATGGTTGGCGGTCAGATCCTTGATATGCAGGGCGAAAAGCACCCCGATAAGTCTCTCGACGAGGTCGTGCGCTTGCATTCGCTCAAAACCGGAGCGCTCATTCGCGTGGCGGCAAAGCTTGGTTGTCTTGCGGCAGGCAAAGAGAAAAACGAGGAGGTAACCTTGGCGGCCGATCGCTACGCGGCGGGCATAGGGCTTGCCTTTCAGATCGTGGACGATATCTTGGACGTGGAGGGGAACCCCGAAACGCTTGGTAAGGCAACAGGTGCCGACGCCAAAATGAACAAGATAACCTTTTTAAATTTTTATTCGGTGGACGAGGCGAGAGCATACGCCAAGAGGCTGACGGAGGACGCGATCGCGGCGATCGCGCAGTTGCCCGCACATGAGACGCTCTCGGCGCTTGCCGCCTATTTGTTGGAGAGAAAATATTAAATTTATGCAGATGATTACGGATATTTTTCAAAATAAGTGTCTTTTGAGCGTGGGGATCGCGTGGCTCACGGCACAGATCATCAAGGTCTTTACGGGCTATTTCCGCGAGGAAGAATTCAGCGTCCGTAAGTTTTTGTCGGGAACGGGCGGTATGCCAAGCTCGCACTCGGCAACCGTGGTGGCGCTTCTCACCTCGTCGATCATGGTTTACGGTTTTCGCGGGTACGAGACGGCGGCCTCGGTGCTTCTTGCCACCATCGTGATGAGTGACGCGATGGGCGTACGCTACGAAACGGGCAAGCAGGCCAAGGTCATCAATAAGCTTGTGGAGGAGTTGTTTTCAGGTAAGGCCAAGGATCCGCAGGCAAATCTCAAGGAGCTGATCGGCCACACGCCCTTTCAGGTCTTCGTGGGTGCGTTTCTCGGCGTTTTGGTTGGCATTTTGGTCTGTAGCTTGGTGCCGTGATGCGACTTGACGTGTTTTTGACGGCCTCGGGTTTTGCGGAAAGTCGAACGCAAGCGCAGAGGCTTATTGAGGAAGGCTCCGTTCTTTTGGACGGCAAGGCTGTGGATAAGGCCTCACTTGCGGTGGACGAACAGGCACCGCCAAGCGTGGAGATCGTAAAAAAGCAGAAATACGTTGGACGCGGCGGACTGAAGCTCGAAAAGGCACTTGCGCTTTTTGAGGTGAACGTAGAGGGCGTTTGCGCACTTGACGTCGGCGCATCTACGGGCGGCTTTACCGACTGTCTTTTGCAGAACGGGGCGGCCAGAGTATACGCCGTGGACGCGGGCGAGGGACAGCTTGCAGGCAAGCTTCTGTCCGACGAGCGCGTGGTCAACATGGAAAAATATAACGCAAGAAATCTTGCGGCTGAGGATTTTCCAAAGCCTCCCGACGTGGCGGTGATGGATGTATCCTTTATCTCGCAGACGCTTATTTTGCCTGCACTTGCACGCGTGCTTCGCGAGGACGGTGTTCTTATCAGCCTCATTAAGCCGCAGTTTGAGGCGGGACGGGCCGCGATCGGCAAAAATGGGATCGTGAAAAGTGCGGCTGATCGGCGTCACGCCATCGAGCGCGTGCTGGATGCTGCCGCAGAGAACGACCTTGCTTGCTTTGGACTTGACGTTTCCCCCATTTTAGGCGGAGACGGGAACGTAGAATATATTGCCGCCTTTCGCAAGGGCGGTACGGCGGTGATAGATCGCCCAAAATGCAAAGAAATTGCGGAATGGAGGGAAGGAAAATGAAGGTTGCCCTGATAACCAATTATAATATCAGCGAAAAATCCGCGGCGGCCATGACGGTTGCCGAGCGCCTGAAGGAATACGGTTGCCGTATCGTTGCGCCGCTTGCGTACCGTGACCGTGTGGAGCGTATGCACAGGCGCCATCCCGAGATCGTTTTCGATACGCCCGAAAATATTTATAAAACGGTTGACCTCATCGTCGTGCTTGGCGGTGACGGCTCGATCATGGACGTGGCGAGAAACGCCGCGCTTCGCGGCACGCCTGTGTTGGGTATCAACATGGGGCGTGTTGGGTATTTGGCGGAGCTCGAAATGTCCGAGCTTGACCTTTTGGATAAGGTGATGAAGGGGCAGTATACGCTGGATAAGCGTGCGATGCTGAACGCCGAGGTGATAAGTGCTACGGGAAAGGAAGCGCGTTCGGCGGTAGCCCTCAACGACGCGGTGATCTCCAACGGCTCGATCGCTCGCATCATCGATCTTCAGCTCAGCGAGAGCGGCGTGCCGATCAATACTTACCGTGCCGACGGTCTTATCATTTCCACCCCTACGGGTTCAACGGCGTATTCCATGTCGGCAGGTGGGCCGATTGCTGACCCGAAGATCTCCTGCTTTTGCGTAACGCCGATCTGTCCGCATCTTTCGGTGGCGCGCTCGATCCTCTTTCCCGATTCGGCGGTGATTGAGGTGAAGCACGTTTGTCGGCGCGAAAAGGTACTGTATCTGACGCTTGACGGCAGAACCAGTTTGGAGTTGATGCGAAACGACGTGGTTCGAATCACGAAATCCGAGCTTGAGGCTTCGATCGTTCGCGTGAAGGAATGTAGTTTTTATGAAAAATTAAGACAAAAAAACGGCGGAAGGGGATTTTGACGGTGAAAAATCAAAGACAGGAAAAGATCAAGCAGCTCATTTCCCAATTTGACATCGAGACGCAGGACGACCTCATCGAAAAGCTTCGTGAGGAAGGTTTTTCGGCAACGCAGGCGACTATTTCGCGCGATATTCGTGAAATGAAGATCTCCAAGGTTTTGGGAGGCAACGGAAAATATCATTACGCGATGGCACACGGCTCGGTTGGCAGTGCGCGGCATTCGTATATCAGCTCGATCCGAAGCGTAGCACACGCGGGACATCTCGTCGTGATCAAGACCGGCCCCGGCCTTGCGCAGGCGGTGGCCGCTGAGATCGACTCGATGGAGAGCGGTGAGATCCTTGGTTGCGTTGCCGGTGACGATACCATTATCGCCGTGGCAAGCAGTCGGGATATTGCGATCAGTTTTAGTGAAACGCTGGAAAAGCGCGTAGGACTCAACTGACCGTTTATTTGAAACAAAAGGGAGGGAAAGGACTTGCTACAGTCGCTTCATATTGAAAACGCCGCCGTGATCCAATCGGCCGATATGGATTTGGAGAAGGGCTTTATGGTGCTTAGCGGCGAAACGGGTGCGGGTAAATCCATTATTATCGACAGCATCAATCTGCTTTCGGGTAGCCGCCTTTCCCGTGATATGATACGAACGGGTGAGGAGAGAATGCTCGTAAGTGCGATCTTTACCGATTGCCGCGAGGACGTAATTTCGCTCTTGGATTCTTACGGGATCCTTTGCGACGGCTCGGTCATGCTCGTGCGAACGCTTTCGCGCGACGGGAAGAGTACGGTCAAGATCAACGGTCGAACGGTGACGCAGAGCCTGCAACGCGAGCTTTGTAAGCTTCTCATCAACATTCACGGCCAGCACGACAATCAGCGATTGATGCAACGGGCGGCGCAGATCGAGATTCTCGATGCGTACGCCGAAAACCGCGAAACGCTTGTGTCTTACGGCAAGGTATACCGTGAGCTTCTCGACCTTCGTGAACGGTTGGCGGAGCTTGACGGCAACACGGCGGAAAAACTGCGGATGCGGGATATGCTGAAATATCAGATCGAGGAGATCGCAGCGGCAAAGCTGAAGGAGGGCGAGGAGGAGGCTCTTGAGGCCGAATCCAAACGGCTCTCCGCGATGGAACGCATCCACGCGCAGACGCATTTGGCGTACCGTGCGCTTCACGGCAGTGAAAAAAGTGCGACGGTGCTTTTGGAGCGCGCCGCGTCGGCACTTTCCAAGCTTGCGGACGTGCTTCCCGATGCGGCCGACGAGGCCAAACGACTCGAAGAATTTCGCTATGAAATTGAGGACATTGCCGAAACGGTGCAAGGCTATTCGGACACCGACGAGGATCCGACCGCGCGGCTCAATAAGATCGAGAGTCGCTTGAATACTATTGCAAAGTTGAGAAGAAAGTACGGGACGGACGTAGCGGCCATTCTTGCCTTCCGTGAAAAAGCGCAGGGCGAGCTTGACACCATCGAAAACGCTGACGGGATCCGCGAGGATTTGGAGCGCGAGATCGACCGCTTGGAAAAGCGGGCGCGGGAGCTTGCGTCTGAGATCCGCACAAGACGAAAGGCGGCGTCCGCCAAGATCGAGCAGTCGGTTTGTGAAACGCTTGCTTTCCTCGATATGCCGAAGGTGCGCTTTCACATTGCTATGACCGAGGCCGCGGCTTTGCGTCAGGATGGCGGCGACGTGGTGGAGTTTTTGATCTCCGCCAACGTGGGCGAGGAACCCCAGCCGCTTGAAAAAATCGCCTCGGGCGGTGAGCTTTCGCGCATTATGTTGGCACTCAAGAGCGTGCTTTCGGACAAGGACGGCGTGGATACGGTCATTTTTGACGAGGTCGACGCGGGCATTTCGGGTAAGACCTCGCGCAAGGTCGGCATCAAGCTCAAAGAGATCGCCAAGCAGATGCAGGTCGTGTGTGTAACACATTCGGCACAGATCGCGTCACTTGCCGACAAGCATTTTCTCATCTCCAAAAAAGACGAGGAGGGGAGAACGCAGACGGGGATCACCGAGCTTGATGGCGAGGGAAGAGTGGCCGAGATCGCGCGGATTCTCGGCGGCATCGACGTGACCGAGGCACAGCGCGCCGTGGCAAAAGAAATGATAGAAGAAGGAAAAGCATATGACTAAAACCAACGCTATGCGCCTTTTGGATGCGGCAAAGATCTCCTATGAGGTCAAGGAATATGAGGTGGACGAAAACGACCTATCGGGCGTTCACATCGCCTCGCAGATCGGACTCCCCTTCGAGCAGGTTTTCAAAACGCTGACGGCCAAGGGAGACAAAACGGGCGTTGTGGTATTTTGTATCCCCGTCCATAAGGAGATCGACCTCAAAAAAGCCGCCATCGTGACGGGCAACAAAAAGGTGGAGCTTCTTCATGTGAAGGATTTGCTGGCCACCACGGGCTATATTCGCGGCGGTTGCTCACCCATCGGCATGAAAAAGAAATTTCCCACCTTTATTGAGGAAAGTGCGCTGGATTTCGAACAAATAACAGTCAGCGCGGGGATGCGAGGGGCGCAGTTGCTACTGAAGGTAGACGAGCTTTTAAAATTTACGGGTGCGAAGCTCTGCCAAATTGTGTAAACCCTCTTGCAAAACAAGGATTTTTATAGTATAATAATAAGGTTAAAAATAAATAGAGGAAAGAAAAATGCTAAAGATCAAACAGACAATTGCTGAAAAAATCACAGAGCAGATTCTGGTGCAGTTTCCGCAGGCAGAAATCGATGCGGCAACCATCGCATCCATGCTCGAATATCCGCCCGACGCTTCGATGGGCGACTTGGCACTTCCTTGCTTTAAGCTCAGTAAGGGCCTCCGTCGCGCCCCCGTGCAGATCGCAGGCGCACTTGCCGAAACGGTGAAGGACGACTGTGTCAGCCGCGTGGAGAACGTCAATGGTTACTTGAACTTTTATTTGAATAACGAATATCTTGGCGCGGCGGTGCTTCGCGGCATCGTAGAGGCGGGTGAGCGCTACGGCTCGCAGACCTTTGGCGAAGGCAAGACGGTCGTTCTCGACTATTCCTCCCCCAACGTGGCCAAGCCCTTCCATATCGGACATCTCGGTACCACGGTGATCGGTCACGCTCTCAAAAAGCTGCACGAATTCGTGGGCTACAAGTGCGTGGGCATCAATTATCTCGGTGACTGGGGAACGCAGTTCGGTAAGATGATCGTGGCCTATCGCAAATGGGGCGTACGCGAGGAGGTCGAGGCAGGCGGCGTGGATAAGCTGGTGGAGCTTTACGTTAAGTTCCACAACGAAGCCGAAGCCAATCCGGCGCTCAACGACGAGGCGCGCGCTGAGTTCCATAAGCTTGAGGAGGGCGATGCCGCCAACATCGAACTTTGGAAGTGGTTCATCGAGGTCAGCCTCGTGGAATACAAAAAGACCTATAATCTTCTCGGCATTGAATTTGACAGCTATAAGGGCGAGAGCTTTTATACCGACAAGATGCCTGCCGAGGTGCAGAAGCTTCGCGACAAAGGACTTCTCAAGATTGACGACGGTGCTTCGATCGTTGACCTTGAGCAATACGGCATGCCTCCCTGTCTCATCCTCAAGCGTGACGGCTCCACGCTCTATCCCACGCGTGATATTGCCGCGGCGGTCTACCGCAAGGCAACCTACGATTTCGACAAGGCCATCTATGTGACCAGTGCCGCACAGTGCTTGCACTTCCAGCAGTGGTTTAAGGTCGTGGAGATGATGGGCTACGAGTGGTCGCCCGCTCTCGTACACGTTCCTTACGGTACGGTGAGCATCAACGGCGAAAAGCTGGCGACAAGAACGGGTAACGTCATTCTCTTGAAGGATCTTTTCGCGCTTGCCATCGAAAAGGTGGGTGAGATCATGGCGCAGAAGAATCCCGAGCTTGCGGGCAGAACCGACATTGCCGAGTCGGTCGGCGTCGGTGCGATCGTGTTCTATTACCTTTCCAACAATCGCATGAAGGACATCAACTTCGTGATGGAGGACGCGCTCAGCTTTGAGGGCAATACGGGACCTTATGTGCAGTATACCTACGCGCGCGCTTGCTCGGTGCTTGCCAAGAACGGTCAGCCCGATACTGCGGCAGAGCTGAAAATCACGGCTCCCGAGGAGGCGGCACTCGTCAAGACGCTGGCGAGATTCCCTGAGAAAGTGCTGGAGGCGGTGCGCGATTACGAGCCCTCGATCATCGCGCGTTACATTCTCGACGTGGCGGCGGCCTTCAACCGCTTCTATCATGAGTGCAAGATCCTCGGCGTCGATGACGAAGCCATCCGCAACACCCGTTGCATGCTTACGCTTGCCGCAAAGACGGTGCTTGGCAATGCATTTGGTCTTATCTGTTTGAAGAAAGAAGAAAAAATTTAAGGAGAATATAGAAATGTCAGGACATAGCAAATGGGCGAATATTAAGCACAAGAAGGAAAAGACCGACGCGCAGAAGGCCAAGGTCTTTACCAAGATCGGTAAGGAGATCTCGATTGCCGTAAAGGAAGGCGGCGGAGATCCGAATACCAACTCCAAGCTTCGTGACCTCATTCAGAAGGCGAAGTCGAACAACGTACCCAACGATAATATCGACCGTATCATCAAGAAGTCGATGGGAAGCACCGATGAAAACTACGAGGAGATCGTGTACGAGGGTTACGGCCCGGGCGGCGTTGCCGTGATCGTGGAAACCACGACCGATAACCGAAACCGTACCGCAGGCAACGTGCGCTCCTATTTTGCCAAGTACCACGGCAACCTCGGTCAGTCGGGCTGCGTAGGCTTTCTGTTTGAGGAGAAGGGCGTGATCGTTATCGACAACGAGGACGGCGACGTCGATGAGGACAAGCTGATGGAGACTGCTCTTGAGGCGGGTGCCGAGGACTTCTCGGCAGACGGTGAGGCCTTCGTTGTGTACACCGTGACCGATGATCTTTACGCCGTAAAGGAAGCCATCGAGGGCGCAGGCTACACCGTGGCTTCGGCCGAGAAGGACAAGATCCCCTCAAACACCGTAGCGCTTACTACCGAGGACGATATCAAGTTCATGGGTCTTCTCATCGAGAAGCTCGAAGAGGACGACGACGTCATGAACGTGTATCATAACTGGGAAAACTGCGATTGATTTGTGATAAAATAAAATTTTGTGAGGAGGATTCCTCCCCCATTCTTTAGGTCTCAAAGCGAAAGCTTTTAGATAAAATTTTCTGTCAATCTTTTTGAAAGGAGAAAAAACATGAGAAGCAGAAAAATTACATTGGTAGCATTTATGCTGGTAGCAGTATTGATGCTCGGTATCGGTTACGCCGCATTGACCGATACGCTTACCATTATCGGTAACGCTCACATTGACTTTGTTAAGACCGAGGAGATCTTCGAAGGCAGCATTAAGTTTACTGCTGCAGATCCTATATCCTCTACAGGTGCAGGTTCAACTGCTGATGTTGCAAGCTTTACCGATGACGATGCAACCTTTACAGCAAACAGACTTGCCGGACAGGGTGAGTATTCGGTCTTCAAGTTCACCGTTCAAAACGAATACGAGGCTGACATCAAGCTTGTTGTAAACGCAACCAAGCTCAGCGGTGCGGCTAATCCGTCCAACTCCAACGAGGACATGTTTGAGATCACCTATGAATATTCCGATCCGGACAAGGTTATTGCTAAAGACGGCACCATGGACATTACCATTACTGTTAAGGTAAAGAATCCCGTTACTGCGAATAGCAGCGCAACCTTCGGTGTCGAGTATACCGCAGAGCCGGCGGCTTAATTATTCTATTTGACTATTTTGCGAAAGGAGGACGGCAATGACTGCTGACAGAAAAAAAGTATATAGTATTTCGTTATCCACGCTTGCCGCCCTTCTGGTCGCATTGTTCGCCATGAACGGCAGCGGAAGGATACTTGCGGCGATTCTTCTGCTGCCGTCAGCGGTGATCACCGCTTGGGTAATTAAGAAGCGAAGCATGCCGTCTTTGTATTCAAGGCAGGTGCTTATGATCATGGGCGTAATCGGCGCGCTTTATCTGATGTTTTATTATGTGTCGGCGCTTCATTTCGGCTTTGTCAAAACGGGTTTTGGTCTTAAGGTGGATATTTTGCTCCGCCTCACCGTCCCGATCGCTATAATTATTGTGTGCTCGGAGGTGATCCGTCACGTTTTAAGAGCGCAGGAGAGCAGAACGATTCACGTTGTGGCTTACTTGATTTGCCTCGCGGCCGATGTTTTGATCTGCTCCAATATTCACGGAATACAAAGCTTTGCCAAGTTTATGGACGTGGTGGGAATTACGCTGTTTCCGGGAATCGTTTATAACCTTCTTTATCATTATCTTACCATTCGATTTGGAATGCTTCCCAACATTCTTTACCGAATGCTAACCGTTCTTTCCTTTTATTTGATTCCGTATGGCTCGGCCATTCCGGATTCCTTGCTTGCCTTCTTGAATCTTCTTCTTCCGATGGGCATTTATATGTTCATCGATTCCCTGTATGAAAAAAAGAGAAGATATGCGCTTGGCAGGCAAACGCATTTTTGGAGAATTTCTTCGAAAATACTTACTGCCGTAGTGGTCCTGCTTATGACGGGCACGATCATGCTGATTTCCAATCAGTTTAAGTACGGCGCGCTCGTGATTGCGACCGACAGTATGACGGGCGAGCTCAATCGCGGCGATACCGCGATCTTTGAGCGATATGACGATCAACAGGTTGCGATCGGTCAAGTTATTGTGTTTGAAAAAAACCGCGATATGATGGTTCATAGAGTGGTTGATATAGATATTATCAACGGTGAGTACCGATATTACACCAAGGGAGATGCCAACGAGGACAAAGACCCAGGTTTTGTTACAAGCGGGAATTTGGTCGGTCTTGTCAACGTGAAGATCCCTTATGTCGGATATCCAACGCTTTGGCTCAGAAGTCTGTTTTCGAGTTGACCCAAAGGAACCAAAGCAGTATATGATAAAAATCTAAGATAAGGAGAATGGATTATGTCAGAAGCGGAAAAGAAACGACGTTCAGATTATAAAAAGAGAAGACGTGGCTGGATCACGTTCCAGATCATTGCGCTTGTATTGGTGGCAGTGATCGCGGCGGGCGCGTTTTTCGTGTACCATCAATTGAATAAGGAGTATTATATCGAATACACCGAGCAGGGCGATATCGATTATAAGGTCTCCCTCAAGCCCAACGAATTTTTTGAGGAGCAGTGGGTAGAGAAGGGACAGTCGTACGTATCCTCGCTTGTTGATGAGATCGTTGCCGATTTCAACTATACGTTGACGATGGGAACCTCCGATGTGGCATACGATTACAGCTATGAGATATTCGCACAGTTGATCGTGAGTGATATGCACTCAGGTGAGCCGATTTATGCTCCGATCTATGAGCTTGTTCCAAAGCAGAGATTTTCGCAGAGCGGAGACTATAAGCTTGCGATCAAGGAAAGCACGGTGATCGACTATGAAAAATATAATGAGCTCGCCACCGAATTTACGAATATTTATGAGCTGAAGTATTCGACCAGCATACTGCTTGTTACCATGAACGTCAACGTGATTAGTCAGTGT
>JAZTWS010000249.1:0-2118 GCA_045636005.1 Eubacteriales bacterium
CCGCTAACGCGGTCCTTATCTCGCTGCGGCTCGGTCACGCCACGGCTCTGACTGCCATTTAGGCAGTCATTCACTACCGTGGCGCCGCTTCGCTACCCTCTCGGAGGGAGGCTATTTGCTCCAATCTCTTGTTTTTGCGAAACTCACCGATAAACTTCAATTTATCATTTCCTTTAAATCAGCATGGGTGCTGCAAAGAGCATTTTACGGACACGCAGATAGGTCATCGGGAAGTCGGAGAACGGAAGCGGGTTTTCGCCCTTTCCGCACTCCACGGTAAAGGAAGGCTTGCCAAGCTCGCGAATAAACCAGTCGGTAAAGCCGCCGTAGGCCGCGGGCCCCTCGGGTTTCGTCAGTCGGTATTCGCAAAGGCCTGCAAGATAAGGGCCGATGCGCGCGCCGTCCGCCGTTTCCTTCCCCACGCTCGTGCAGTAGATCTCTTCTCCCTGCGTATGTAGCGATAAGGCAAGCGCAAAATCCGTGGAAAAGCGCAAAAAATTGCAAAGATAGGCAACCTCGGGCTCGGATTCGGGATACTCCCCGCTATAGCGCGTCGGCCCTCCTCCGAGAATCCCAAGCTCGCCCTCAAGTCGCTTATAAGCTTCAAAGCCCGCGTTATAATTGTGGTTCAGATCCACGCCGCGCGCATTGGCCTGCCAATGACGAAAATCTCCACTGCCGCCATTCATGGAAAGCACGCGGTCATGCATCGGATTGTCGTCGCTCACACCGTGCAACGCGTATTCCACACCGTCGGGATTGAGCATCGGCACGACGTAAATACTGCGTGCCGCAAAAAGCGCGCGCACGGGCACGCGCTCGACCACGCTCCCCGTTCGGCACAGTTCAAAATATTCGTTCACGAAGCGCAAAAGCAACGCAGCCGTCATCCCCTCCATGCCGTGATGCGCGCCAACGTACAACACCTTTTTTCGCCCGTTTCCAAGCTGCAGAAGCGGTATCTCGCGTCCGAGAATGCTTTTGCCAAGCGAGGTAACGGCTAGTCCCTCGTAGCGCTCCGTCAAGATCTCCAGCACCTCCATCATGGCGGCGTGATCTATAGGCTTCGTGAAGTTCAAAATCCGACGCGTTCTGTCAAATTCCCCCGTCACAGTATCCCCTCCTTTTTGGATAATATATGCAACGTTGGACCGCTTCATGCCCAAGAATTTACAAATACCCCCTTTTCTTTTCCCACTTTTTATGATAAAATAAGAAAAAAACACCGAAAGGGATCCCTATATGCCACTTGAATATCAAAAATTCCGCGCAAGGCTTGGC
This sequence comes from Eubacteriales bacterium, assembly GCA_045636005.1. Taxonomy (GTDB): domain Bacteria; phylum Bacillota; class Clostridia; order Oscillospirales; family CAG-272; genus RGIG8775. Next base: position 1,282 of record JAZTWS010000249.1, read on the forward strand.
GGCAGAGCGGCACTTCTGGCCGTGCTTGCCTTTACCCTCTGTGCCGTACTTGCCCGTTTGGAATTTATCCTCATGAGCGATATTTTGCTTGCCGACAGCATCGGCACACTGCTTCTTGCATTCGCGCAAACGCTTTGCATCGTCTTTGGCTTTGCCCTGTTTTATAGCTTTACGGCCGTTTTGATGCAAGAGATCAAATTGTCAAAAACGCTGCCTTTCATCTTGATTTCCGTTTTGCTCTCACTTTACCGCACCGGGCTTGCGCTTGGCGGCAAATATTTCATCGACGGCATAATCGGATACGAATTTCTTTCCTACGAGCTGCCCACGGGGGCACTCTCCTTCGCGCTTGAGATCCTGCAATATCTGCTCGTTATTTTTATCGTGTGGCTGGTACAACGCCGCGCGGCCTCGCTTCACCGCTCGCTTTTCTTTACCGCGCTTGCCGTTACAGGTGTCAACGTAGGAAGCCGCATTCTTTTGGATATTCAGATCGGTGCGCCCACCTCCCTCAAAGAAATTCTGCAAATGGTCGTGGCATACGCCTCGGATATCCTCATCTACGGCGTGCTTCTCTTCCTTGCCATGCGCGGCCTCGCTAAATGGGCAATCAAACAAGCAAATGCCTTGTCTATAATACGCGATTGATATTGTTTAATAAATTCAAATCTTGATTTATCGGTGTGTTTGAATGGCTACGCTTGGGCTAAAAGTTGAGGCAAATAGCCTCCCTCCGAGAGGGTAGCGAAGCGGCGCCACGGTAGTGAATGACTGCCTAAATGGCAGTCAGAGCCGTGGCGTGACCGAGCCGCAGCGAGATAAGGACCGCGTTAGCGG
>JAZTWS010000250.1:0-2559 GCA_045636005.1 Eubacteriales bacterium
GTTGCCGACAGGACGAAAAGCGAAGGCTTGCGGTTTGTATTCTGCATCCCGCTTCATACGGCAAAAGGTCAATCAAGGTATCACCTTCTTTCCTTCGCCATATGCAGTTGAGGAAAAGGGGGTATTTTTTTATGCAAAAAATGAAATACGGAGTGTCGAAAATGAGCGTGTTCCGCAATATTCGCGTCCTTGCGCTGTCGGCGGTGCTGGTGGCAATGAGCATCGTATGCGGAAAGTTTCTTGCCTTTAATCTTGGTAACGTGCTTCGGATCAGCTTTGAGAATTTGCCGATCCTGTTGGGCGGAATCCTCTTTGGCCCGATCGTGGGGACGGTGATCGGCGTGGCGGCAGATCTGATCGGTTGTCTGATGGTGGGTTACGCCATCAATCCGCTGGTGACCTTGGGGGCGGCGTCTATCGGCGCGCTGAGCGGTCTTTTGGGATGTGTGACGCGGCGGCTTCCTTTGGGCGTTCGGATTCTCTTGAGTGTTGGAATCGCTCACTTGATTGGCTCGGTTGGGATCAAAACCTTTGGACTTTCGGTGTTTTACGATATGCCCATTCGAATTTTGATGCTATGGCGCGCCTTGAATTATTTGATCGTTGGAGTAATCGAGGGCTTGCTCCTCGGCGTTGTGCTGAAGAATAAAACCGTGGATTCTTTGATGAGAAAGTACGGAACGGAAAGGAAAAACGAAGATGAGATATGAAGAAGCGTTGGAGTATATCCACTCCATCAACTGGACCTTTTGTAAACCGGGACTGGAGCGGATCGGCGAGCTGTGCGAACGGCTCGGCAATCCCCAAAAGGAGCTTCGCTTCGTGCACGTTGCGGGAACGAACGGTAAGGGCACGTTCTGCTCCATGTTGGATTCGGTGCTTCGCCGAGCGGGCTATCGGGTGGGTCTGTATACCTCGCCCTATATCCGCTTTTTCAACGAGCGGATGTGCGTGGACGGTGAACCGATTTCTAATGAGGAGCTTGCCGAGATCACGGAATACGTGCGCCCCATTGCCGATTCCATGACCGATAAGCCTACCGAATTTGAGTTGATTACCGCCATTGCCTTTGAGTATTTCCGACGCCACGCTTGTGAGGTCGTTGTGCTGGAGGCGGGAATGGGCGGACGGTTGGATTCTACGAATCTCATTCGGAATCCCCTCTTGTCGGTGATTACGGGCATCGCCTTGGATCACACCGCCTACTTAGGTGACACCATTGAGAAGATCGCTACCGAAAAGGCGGGCATCATCAAGGACGGCGCCCCCGTGCTGTACGGAGGCGAGGACGAGTCGGCAGGAAAGGTTATCGAAGGCGTGGCAAGGGAAAAGCAGTCGCCCTTCGTTACGGTAAACTATTCCGCCTTGGAGAACGTGAGAAGCAGTCTCGGAGGAACGACCTTCGATTTTGAAGCTCATACCGATATGACGATCGGACTTTTGGGGCTCTACCAGCCGAAAAACGCGTCGGTGGTTATCAAAGCCACGGAGCTTTTGCGAGAGAGAGGATTACAGATCGACGATATCGCTCTGCGCGAGGGCTTGGCAACGGCAAAATGGCAGGGAAGATTTGAGATCCTTACCCGTGATCCGTTGATGATCTTTGACGGAGCGCACAATCCACAGGGAATTGCGGCGGCGGTAAAGAGCATTCGACATTATTTTCCTGACGAAAAGGTCTACGTCCTGACAAGCGTGCTTCGGGATAAGGATTATCGGGCAATCGCAGGGGATATCGCTACCGTGGCGTCTCGCGCCTTCGTTATGACTCCCGACAATCCGAGAGCGCTTCCTTCCGAGGAATACGCCGAGGTATTGCGGAGCGAGGGCGTTCAAGCGGAATCCTTTGATTGTCTCGGTAGCGCGGTAGCGACGGCGAGAGAAGCGGCAAAACGGGACAAAAAGCCTCTTCTTTGTCTCGGCTCGCTTTACGTATATGCTACGCTGATCCAAGAAATTTAAATAAAAACGAAAAGCACGAGATCAAACGATCTCGTGCTTTTCGTTTCGGCAGAGCTGCCGACTCATCCTTCAGAGATACCAAATAGCAATCAAGCTCTGGTGATCTTGCCGGAACGCAGACAACGGGAGCAAACAGCAACGGTCTTAGGCGTACCGTCAACGATTGCCTTTACCTTGCGAATATTGGGCTTCCAAGATCTGTTGGTCTTACGATGAGAGTGGGAAACGGACTGTCCGAAAACGACGCCCTTTCCGCAGATGCTGCACTTTGCCATATTGACACCTCCTTATGTGTACAAGCCGAACGGAGAACGTTCGATCGTGCTTTCCTTGTTGATTTTCATAGAACATTTGCTATTATATCATATTCAAAATCAAAATGCAAGAGTTTTTTGAAATTTTTTTCTAAAAAATCGAAAAAAGGTCAGATTTTTTCGCCGAAGCAGAGAACACCGTCGGTGGTTTTCAGGCGGACGGTATGAAATTCTCCGTGCAGAGGGCGTGTCACGGGAACAGCAACCTCCAAAAAGTCGGCGGTGTGACCGTAGGCAATGCCATTTTCGTAGGTTTCAAAGAGCACTTGCGTGATGGGGGACT
>JAZTWS010000251.1:0-5497 GCA_045636005.1 Eubacteriales bacterium
ACAGAGGCATTGCTTGGCAAAACAATTTAGACGCTTTCTTTGACACACGAGGCGCAAAGAAAGCTTTGCAAAGAAACGCCGTTTTCTTGGGGCTCTGCCCCAACCCCCGCAAGCCTTTGAAAAGGCTTGACCGAAACTTTCTTCGCTGGGTTTAAGCGTAGCCATACCGATAAACTTCAATTTATACACTTGTCATTCTTTCTCAAACCCATGGATAAAGCCGGTGGTGTCGGCCGAGCAGACGTCGCCGCCGACGACGCGATTTCGGTAGACGAGGACATTAGCGTAGACCTTACCGTCGTAGCCCTCGTAATTGGTGACGGCGTAGGTATAGCGCGTGACCTCCTTGCGCTTGTATTTGGAGAGATTCAGACCCTGTCGGCGCTGAATTTCGTTGTAGGCGGTGAAGACCTTGTCAAACTCGTCGGGGATGGTTACCTTTACCTCCTCGAGCGGTTCGTCCTCCACCTTCCAGCCGAATTGCGACAAAAAGCTCTCCACGTCGTCGCTCGACTTGATCTTACCGTACTGATAGCTTACCTCTTCTGCGGCTGACACGTCGCCGTCGTAGGTGGGAACCAGCACGATCAGAGTGACGAGAAGAGCAAGTGCCACGCCGACGACGGCAAAAAACTTGATCGTCCCCGCGCGCATGGTATACACAAACATAAAAAACCTCCCGCAAGCATGATTTTCTATCCAATCCTATGCTGACGGGAGTTTTTTTATGTGTTGAAACATTAAGTATCCAAAAAATATTTGTTTCTGCCTGCGCGCACGCTATGTACCATGCCCACGATCAGATAGGTGGCAAGCACCGACGAGCCGCCCGCGCTGACGAAGGGAAGCGTGACACCGATAACGGGGAGCATGACCAAACACATACCGAGGTTGACGAGGGTCTGCAGCACGATCATGGCCGCTACGCCGACGCAGATGAATTTGCCGTAGTCCTTTCGTGCGTTTCTTGCAATCATGAGAATGCGCAAAACCATCAAAAACAGAAGCGCAATCACGAAAAATCCGCCCACAAAGCCGAATTTTTCGGCAAGCGTGGCAAACATGAAGTCGGACTCGGCAATGGGGAGCGTGGTGTAGTAATAGCCGCCGAACAGTCCCTTTCCGAAGAAACCGCCGTTGATAATGGCCTTGCGACCGATGATAGGCTGCTTTCCGTAGCCCGACGGGTCAAGGTCGGGATTGAAGCCGATGAGAATTCGCTGCTGCTGGTAGGTCTCAAGGAAGGTCCAAATGAACGGGAAGGCAACCACCACGAGCAGTATGACGGCCAAAAAATAGCGAAGATCCAATCCCGCGCAGAAAAGCATGACCGCCGTGATGCCAACGTAGATCAGCGCAACGCCAAGGTCGCCCGAAAGAAGCACAAGGCCGATGATGATGCCGGCGTGTGCGGCGAGGACGAGGAGCGTTTTGGGCTTGTTGATGGTCTCCTTCACCAAGGACAAGTGCTTGGCAAAGGTCATGATGTATACGGCCTTTACGAACTCGGAGGGCTGTATCGAGAAGCCGGTGAAGGGGATCTCGATCCAGCTTCGGTTGCTTCCGATGCTAAAGCCGAAGATCAGCGTGATCAAAAGTAAGATCACCGAGCCGATATACGCGGGGACGCTGTATTTTTCCACGATCTCCTCGTAGTCGATCGCGGCGAGGAAGATGACGAGGATCACGCCAAGCACCGTCATCGCGCTCTGCATAAAGAGCGCGTGCGTGCCGAACTCCTCCTTGCCGCCGAAAAGCGCCAAAATACTGATGAGCGAGAGGGCGAGCGTGCAGGTAAGCAAAAAAGGGTCGAAGCTGAATATACGCTGCTTCAAAGAACGTTTGATGCGCTTCATGCTTTACCCCTCCTTGTTGTTTAGGGTGACAGTGGGTTTTGATATCTACTGTCACCCTATCTTAATATTGGTTTTAATATTGTTTGCCCCAAACCACCATGTGCTTTGCGGGTCTGCCGCAGCACACGCAGGTGTCAGACAGCTTTTCCTCGTGGAAAGGAATGCAGCGTGACTTAACGCCGCCCGTAGCTTCCTTCAGCTTGTCCTCGCAAGCGGAGTCGCCGCACCACATGGCCTTGATAAAGCCGGGCTTGTTTTCGGCGGTTTCGAGGAATTGCTCATAGGTGGTGGCAATATGGGTCTTTTCCTCAAGGTTCTTCTTGGCTCTTGCCACAAGCTCGTCGTGAACAAACGAAAGCATCTTCTGCACCTCGTTTTCCACGCCGTCGATGGCAACAAAGTTCTTTTCGCGTGCTACGCGGCTGACAAGCACACAGTTGCCCGACTCGATATCGCGCGGACCGATTTCCAGACGAACGGGAACGCCCTTCATCTCGTATTGGCTGTACTTCCAGCCTGCCGATTGGTCGCTATCATCTAACTTCACGCGGAAGCCTGCCTTCTCAAGCGTCTTCTTGATCTCATTTGCTTTCTCGAGAACGCCCTCCTTGTGCTGTGCCACGGGAATGATCACTACCTGAATGGGAGCGATCACAGGGGGGAGGATCAAGCCATTATCGTCACCGTGTGCCATGATAATGGCACCGATCATTCTTGTGGAGACACCCCAAGAGGTCTGGTGAGGATATTGGATTTTATTGTCGCGGTCGGTATAGGTGATATTAAACGCTTTGGCAAAGCCATCGCCGAAATAGTGCGAGGTTCCGCCCTGAAGCGCCACGCCGTTGTGCATCATAGGCTCGATGGTGTAGGTCTCCTCGGCGCCTGCGAACTTCTCTTTTTCGGTTTTCTGACCTGTGATTGCGGGAATGGCCAAGCAGTTGAGATAAAACTCCTCGTATACGCGAAGCATTTGCAAGGTTTCCTCTCTTGCCTGCTCCTCGTTTTCGTGCATGGTATGGCCCTCCTGCCACAGGAACTCCGAAGTACGCAGGAAGGGGCGGGTGGTTTTTTCCCAGCGAACCACGTTTACCCACTGGTTATACAGCTTGGGAAGGTCGCGGTAGGAATGAATGATGTCCTTGAAGTGATCGCAGAACAGCGTTTCCGAGGTGGGACGAACCACAAGGCGCTCGGAAAGATGATTCTGGCCTCCGATGGTAACAATGGCACATTCGGGCGCGAAGCCTGCCACATGGTCCTTTTCCTTTTGCAAAAGACTTTCCGGGATAAACATGGGCATATATACGTTTTCATGTCCGAGTGCTTTGAAGCGCTTGTCAAGCTCTCTCTGGATATTCTCCCAGATGGCGTAGCCGTAAGGGCGGATGATCATGCAGCCCTTGACGCCCGAGTAATCCACAAGCTCGGCTTTTTTTACTACGTCAGTATACCACTGGGCGAAGTCAACGTCCATGGAGGTGATCTGCTCTACCAATTTTTTATCGTTTGCCATTTTGAGTGTCCTTTCGGTATGAGATTGAATTTTTAGGAAAGTATAATCAATATATTATAATATACTTCTGCAAATTTGTCAAGGAGGCGAGAGAAGAAACTTGAAGCAATTTGACGAGAAAAAGGTGTGGGTGGACGGCGTCTGCTTTTTTGGAGGAGACGGGGGCGAGAGTCTTGCGCTCCTGTTCGCGCGGCTGGCGCGTGGGGTGCGCACCGTGGTGTATACGCCCAATCCCATTATGCTGGAAAACGCGGCGCGCGATCCCGCGCTTCGCGCGGCGCTGACGCGCGCCGATCTCAATCTGCCCGACGGCGTGGGCGTGGTGTGGGCGGCGCGGCTTCTCGGGGAGCAAATGAACGGGCGCGTGACGGGGGTGGATACGGCGAAGGGCGTGCTTGCGCTGGCGGCGAAAAAGGGCTATCGCGTCTTTTTCTTGGGCGGCCGGCCCGGCGTGGCCAAAGAGGCGGCAAGACGGCTTGGGACAAAGCTTGCGGGGCTTACGGTATGCGGTGTGCGGGACGGCTATTTTTCGGGAAGCGAGGAGCGAGCGGTGTTAGGGGAAATTCGGCGTACCGCGCCCGATATTCTTTTCGTTTGTCTTGGCTCGCCGCGGCAGGAGCTATGGATTGACCGTCATTGCGATGAACTGACCGACGTGAAGCTTTTTATGGGGCTTGGCGGTACGCTTGACGTTTTTGCGGGAAGAGTCAAGCGCGCACCGCTGACGATACAGAAATTGGGCTTGGAATGGCTCTGGCGCATGGCACTTGAGCCGCAGCGGCTTCGCGATCTGCCGAAAATGGCGGCTTTTTTGTGCAGAATGCTTGTGAATTCTTGTCATTCTGCACAGACTCCACAAACAAAAAAATCCAATTTAAAGAAAATATGACAAAATTGACAAAATTTTCGCAAACCCCTTGTATATTTTGCGAAAATGAGGTACAATATACCTGAATGAGCGTTTGCTCAAAACAGATTTTATTATATGGAGGAATTTATCATGTCCGTAAAAGTTGCCATTAATGGTTTCGGTCGTATCGGCCGTCTCGCATTCCGTCAGATGTTCGGTGCCGAGGGTTATGAGATCGTTGCGATCAATGACCTTACCAGCCCCAAGATGCTCGCTCACCTTCTCAAGTACGACACCGCTCAGGGTAGATATGAGCATGACGTAACTGCTGACGATGAGGCAGGCACGATCACGGTTGACGGCAAGACCCTCAAGATCTATGCCGAGAAGGACGCTGCTAACTGCCCTTGGGCTGCTCTTAACGTTGACGTCGTTCTCGAGTGCACCGGTTTCTACTGCTCCAAGGAGAAGTCGATGGCTCACATCAACGCAGGTGCCAAGAAGGTCGTTATCTCTGCTCCCGCAGGCAACGATCTTAAGACCATCGTATTCAACGTAAACAACGAGACCCTTACCGCAGACGATCAGATCATCTCTGCCGCTTCCTGCACCACCAACTGCCTCGCTCCCATGGCTAAGGCTCTTAACGATACCTACGCTATTCAGAGCGGTATCATGACCACGGTTCACGCTTACACCGGTGACCAGATGATCCTTGACGGTCCTCACAGAAAGGGTGACCTTCGCCGCGCACGCGCAGGCGCACAGAACATCGTTCCCAACTCCACGGGTGCTGCAAAGGCAATCGGCCTTGTTATCCCCGAGCTCAACGGCAAGCTGATCGGTGCTGCCCAGAGAGTTCCCACCTGCACGGGTTCCACCACCATCCTTATCGCAGTTGTTAAGGGTAAGGACGTAACCAAGGACAGCATCAATGCCGCTATGAAGGCTGCTGCTACCGAGTCCTTCGGCTACAACACCGACGAGATCGTTTCCTCCGACGTTATCGGTATGCGTTACGGCTCTCTCTTCGATGCTACCCAGACCATGGTTGCTAAGATCGACGACGACACCTACCAGGTACAGGTTGTTTCTTGGTACGACAACGAAAACTCCTACACAAGCCAGATGGTTCGTACAATCAAGTACTTCGCTGAACTCGCGTAAGTCACTCGCTTGGTTTATTCCTCGTACAAACTCGTATAATAATTCCCCCGCAGATGCTCCGGTGTCTGCGGGGGCTTTGCATTTGCCGGATTTAAAGAGCTGTTGTTA
>JAZTWS010000252.1:0-2090 GCA_045636005.1 Eubacteriales bacterium
CGACCAAGCAAAGCCGAAGGAGAAGACGAAGGTATCGAGAATACGGTCATACATCTCGGCGTCGGCCGCCTCTCTGGAATAGTGGCCCTTCAGTACCGTCTCGTAGTACACGGGAATAACCTGCTTATAGCTCTCGGCCGAAAGCACCTCAAGAACGGCACTCACCATGGCCGCTCTGTCAACATCCAGATTGGAGCAGATGGCAAGCGCCGAAACGGCGTTGCCGAAGCAGGTGCGGTAGTCCTCCTGCTGCTCGTCATACTTCGGCACGGGAAGCACTCCGTAGTTTACCGTAGAGGCCTTCATTTCGGAGCCATATCCCAAGCCTTGCGTCAAGAAAAGAATGTTACCGTTGGGCATGTCGGTCTCTCCAACCGTCACACCGTTTCCAACGATGATGCCACCCTCGTTATTAAAGATACCGCGCACCTTCTCGTAAGCGGGGACGGTTTTACTGTTCACCAAAACCAACTCGTGCTCGCCGTAAGCGTCGGGCTTTGTAAAGTCAAGTCCCATCGCAAGCACCCATGCATCCATCTGGCCTGCCGCGTCACCAAGAGTTCGAATGCCAACCACGTCACCGTCATCGGTAATACCGTTGGAGTTGAGGTCATCCCAGCAATTCGAGACGTAGTAGGTCATCTGGTCAGCCGTCCACTTGCCGTCTCTTACAAGCTGATAAAGTGCCGCATCGGTATCGTCGGGATACTTCTGGTTAAAGAGATCGCGGTTAAAGAATACGCAAATACCGCCCGCAACCTGCGAAACGGTAAGCGAGCCGCCCGCAAAGAACATGGCGCCATAGACGCTCAACTCATCGACCATCGACTGATTCCACCACGGCTTCTCAAAATTGAAATAGCCGTCCTCGTCCTCGGTCAGCGTAAGAAGGTTATAATAGATACCCTCCTTGGCAAGCGTGGTGCCCGTAGAGAGATAGAAGGCCGCGCCATCATAGTCGCCGGTGTTGGTAAGCACCGAGACGGAAAGTGCGTTGTTCCACGAAACGTAATCCTCGTAAGTACCGGGCTGCTCAGCCGAGCGGATCTTTACGCCAAGGCGAGACTCTACGTCAATATTTCGATAATGGATCGCATCGTAGAGCGGATCGTTGATAAGATCCTCACAAGAAATCTCGTACTTATACATCAGCTCACTGTTGCCGCGCACCAAAAAAGTGACCGTTTCGCCGTTATAGTTAAGATCAGTGGGAACGGTATCCTTCTCGTTCAAGCGGTCATTTTCATCCGCCGGCGTACTTTCCTTTGGCGGCTTCGTCGTCTCCTCGGGCTTATCGCCACAGGCGGCAAACGTCGAAAGAAGCATCAAAAGTGCCAAGACAAGAGAAAGAATTTTTGCCAATTTCATGATTTTCCCCTTTCATTTTGCTTCGTTTGAAACGAAGATGTTCCTTTAAAACAGGTCTTTCGTACTTTTCATTATAACTTCAAACCGTGAAAATAAAAAGTCAAAAAAAGACAGAAAACTTTTCAATAAAGACATTTTTTATTTTATCATAACAAAAAATAAAAATGCAAGCCCCTTCAAATTTTCGTTCACTTTTGCGAAAAAGTGGGCATACTATAATCAAAAACAAAGAAAGGCGGTTTCAGAATGTATTTTTATAAGAAAAAGTCGAGCATGGGAGTCGGCAAGCTCCTTCTTTGGCTCTTTGCGGCCATCGGCGCAGCGGCTTCGGCCTTTGCAATCTTCAAATTTGCCAAAAAGCACCTTTTTTGCCGTTGCAAAAAAAACAAAATGGGAACACAGGGCTTGGATTTTCCCGACTTTGACCTCACACTCGACGAAAAGAACGTAAAGGGCGGTTGCTGCTCGGTGGCAGAGGGCGATAACGACTTAAGAAGCGAGGCAAACGCAGTGGTCAATAGCGAAAACCGTATGCTCAACATCGAAAACGGTGACGATCATTAAAGAACGGTACACGCTTGGGGGAACTTTTTGAAAAAGTTCCCCCTTCAAAAACCTTATTGAAAAACATAACCCTCGCCGCAACAAAATGGCGATAAATTAAAGTTTATCGGAGAGAGGACGCGAAGGGGAACTTTTTAAAAAAATTTCCTCTTGGATCC
>JAZTWS010000253.1:0-15605 GCA_045636005.1 Eubacteriales bacterium
GAGGCGATAAAATGTTTGAAGGGTTTTTGGGGTTTTTTAGGGGGGCTTTTTTCAAAAACCCCCCCTAAACGTTCTTTTATTTTCCGTTCTTTTTCATGACCTGTGCGCGAACCGAGATCGGAAGACCGAAGAGGTTGATAAAGCCCTTGGAGTCCTTCTGATCGTAAACGTGGTCCTCGCCGAAGGTTGCGATCTCCTCGGAGTAGAGCGAGTAGTCGCTCCAAACGCCGGCCTTGATCATATTGCCCTTGTAAAGCTTGATCTTGACCTTACCGGTCACAGTCTCCTGCGTCTTATCGACGAAGGCCGAGAGTGCCTCGCGCAGAGGCGTGAACCACTGGCCGTTGTACACAAGCTCACCGAAGGTAACGGCAAGCTCCTGCTTCTTGTGCATGGTGTACTTGTCAAGGCAGACCGACTCAAGATACTTGTGCGCGAAATAGAGGATCGCGCCGCCGGGCGTCTCGTACACGCCACGGCATTTCATGCCGACCAAGCGGTTCTCCACGATGTCAAGAAGGCCGATACCGTTGGCACCGCCCACCTTGTTGAGCTCCAGAATGATGTCCTTAGCGCTCATCTTCTCGCCATTGAATGCGACGGGCTTACCCTCTACGAAGTCAAGCGTGATATAGGTGGGAGCATCGGGCGCGTCGATGGGAGAAACGCCCATCTCAAGGAAGCCCTTCTTCTCATAAAGCGGCTCGTTGCCTGCGTCCTCAAGGTCAAGTCCCTCGTGGCTGAGGTGCCAAAGGTTCTTGTCCTTCGAGTAGTTGGTTTCGCGGTTGATCTTGAGGGGGATGTTGTGCGCCTCGGCGTAGTCGATCTCCTCCTCGCGCGACTTAATATCCCACTCACGCCAGGGGGCGATGATGGGCATATTGGGAGCAAACGCCTTGATAGCAAGCTCGAAACGTACCTGGTCGTTACCCTTACCCGTGCAGCCGTGGCAGATGGCATCGGCGTTCTCGGCAAGTGCGATCTCGGCAATTCTCTTTGCAATGATGGGACGTGCAAAGGACGTACCCAGCATATACTCCTCGTAAAGTGCGCCGGCCTGTACGGTGGGAATGATGTAATCGTCCACAAACTCGTCGGTGAGATCCTCAATATACAGCTTGGACGCGCCGGTCTTGAGTGCCTTTTCCTCAAGGCCCTCCAGCTCGTCGGCCTGACCGACGTTGCCCGAAACGGCTACGACCTCACAGTTGTTGTAATTTTCCTTCAGCCACGGAATGATGATCGAGGTATCCAGACCGCCCGAATAGGCGAGTACCACTTTTTTAATGTTCTTCTTATCCATTTTTTATTCTCCTTTTTGTATAAATATTCATTAGTTGTGAATGTTTATACATTATTATACACCATACGTCCCGCTTTGTCAAGAGAATTTTCAAACTTTTTTAATTTGATGTGGGGTGCTTTTTTCAAAAAGCACCCCACACCGTCGTTCCTCTATCCGTTCACGATGAGATAGTCGCCAAGGTTGTCGTTTTCGGCAAGGCTATTGAGGGCGCGCAGGCGCGCGAGCGGCGTGTGGTAGCGTTTGCCGATCTCCCAAAGCGAATCGTCGGGCGTTGGGAAGCAAACAACGTAGTCCTCGCAAGCGGGGACGCGTGCGCCGAAGCTTGCTTCTTTCAGCACCGTGGCCTCGCCCACGGTGCCGGCGCGCAGGCTCACGCCTATTTCGCAGTCAACGGCAAGTCTTGCGCCGTCCACGCGCGCGCGGCCGCCCGTCATATGAATATCGGCGAAATAACTCTCGACCTTGCCGCACTCGCCCTCCAGCTCGTAGCGGAAGGGAAGTGGGATCTCGGCGGTTTTGTATTCACCGCCTGTGAGGAAGAGCAGGCAGAGGCGCGTCTCGCCCGCGAGCGCCCATTTCCCGCGGTCGCAGAGAAGATCCTCGGCGCGCGCCGTGGCCGTGAGGTCAAGGATCTCGGCGTCGGCGGGAATGTCGTAGGCCTCCAGCGGCTCGTAAAGGCTTTGCGTAAAATTGCCCGTGCGGCAGAGTGCGGCGTGCGGATAGCGTCGCTTTTCGTAGGTCGTCGCGGTCTCGTGGCGTGTGGAGTAGAGGTCACGCGTGAAGGAGACGGGCGTATTTTCCTGTCCCTCGGCCCCAAGACGAAGCGCGGCGCGAAGGGCAATTTTCCCGTCCTGCAGCTCGGCGGCGGCGTCCTGAAGTGCGCCGTAAGCGCGCACGCTCATGCCCTCGCGGAAGCCCTCGCCCTCGACACGCTCGGCAAAGGGCAGACGCGCGGAAAGCAGGTAGGGGACGCCCTCCTCGCCGTCCATCAGGACACGGAGTGCGACCTCGCCGCGACAGAGAGCGGCTCCCTCCTCGCTCACGGCCTCGGAAAGATGGACGCAGCCCTCGCAGCCAATGACGCGCGGCTCGCCCGCACGCGTGGGCTCAAGCTCGCCAAAGACCTCGATATCCTCGGAGAGAGCAGATGCCAAGCGCGCTACGCTTGCCGTGTCGGCCAAGCGTTCGATGCCCTCGGGGGAGAAGTTGCCCGAAAGCGTCTCGGTGGGGGTGTGGCGCCCGTAGGCGCGGATTTTCGCACGCAGACGGCATTTGAGGCTGACCTTGCGCGGCGAGAGCACGCGGCTGACGGTGGCCTCCGGCGTAAGGTCGCAGAAGGCGAGGATCTCGTCGGCGTAGTCGACATCGGCCTCCTTGTCAAGCGGGGCGGACAGCTCGTAGTCGCCCGTCGTTTTGGCCGTGCAAAGCTTGCCCTCCGGTGAGACGTAAAGCATGGTGAAGCAAAGCGTGCCCGAGAAGGCGGCGTTGCCTCCGCCAACGTAGGACGACGGGAGCGAGGGGGTTACGGTGACGCGTAACAGGCGGCGGATCTCGGCCTCGTAGTCGGGCAGAAGATGTTCGACGACCACCTCGCCGCTTACCTGCCTGTCGCAGATCGAAAGCGGAAGGGCGCGGGATACGGTTTCCGAAAGATTCATTTCTTTTCTCCTTTTTTTGTGGATTTCGATACACCTTATGAAAGAAAAAAGGAAAATATGACGATGGGAAATATTTTGTGAAATGGAAGTTTGTCGGTGTGGCTACGCTTAAACCAAGCGAGGAAAGTTTCGGTCAAGCCTTTTCAAAGGCTTGCGGGGGTTGGGGCAGCGCCCCAAGAAAACGGCGTTTCTTTGCAAAGCTTTCTTTGCGCCTCGGGTGTCAAAGAACGCGTCCGGATTGTTTTTGCTGAGCAATACCTCTGTCCCTTGCAAGCGCAAGAGTTTCTAACGCTTTTTTCTTTGCCACCCGAGGCACAAAGAAAAAAGCTTTGCAAAAAAGAAATGCCGTTTTGAGCTTTCGCTCACTGCGGTGAGCGACGAGGGCTCCGCGCCCTCGACCGCGCCAACTTTTGAAAAAGTTGGATCAAAACTTTCCTCGCGGGTCTCTGCGCAACACACCGATAAATCAAAATTTGAAAAACGGAGTGCCGTCTCGTTTTTCTTCTGTTTCTTTCCCAAAAGCACTTGACAAAACCAATGTTTGCATGATATAATTATAATTGGTATTTTTTATTCACATTTACAGGAGGAGAAATCCATGAAACGCCCCCTTTTCTTGCGCGCACTTACCGTGTGCCTCATTTCACTCATGTTGCTGGCCTCGCTTTGCTTGGCGGCCGGCGCATCGAATACCGACACGCATTACGGCACGATGGAGACGATTCTCACATTAAATCCGAACACCATAACTGCCGAAGAAACCAGTGCCCGAAAGGGTACGATCGGTGATTTCACATGGGAGCTTGCAGGCCCCATGCCGATCTCCAATCGCACGCTTGGCAACTACACGGGCAAGACCTTTTCGGTCTCTCCCGGCATGTTCAAAATTCTTGACACCAACGGAACGCTTCATGAAAATCACGCGGTAGCAATCAGCGCGGATTTCTACTTTGAAACGCTTCCCACCGCCGCCGAAAACGGTGCCACTTCTCCCGATCCGACAAGTGCAAACTTTGAGGCACAGCTGATCATGGCTTGGGCCGGTAACTCGAACATGGGTACCGAAATGTCCAACGGCATCCGTATGGACTCCTTGGGCAATCTGTATCTTGACGGTCCCTCTACCCCGATCGGATATCAGATCTCCACCGGTGAGTGGTACAACATGAAGATCGTCTACTCCGACTATACCAAGGCAGAGATCTGGATCAACGGCGAGCGTATAAAAACCATAACTTGTGCTACGAGATACTCGTCCGTCGGTTTCTACTTCTTCAATAGCAAGAGCGTTTTCAAGGCTCATGTGAAGAATGTTGAGCTTTCGGCCTCGAAGGACACCTACTATCTTGGCACCACCAAGGAGCACACCTCCGACTTTATCTCCTACCAGACCACCAAGCCCGTAAACAACCAATTTGACTTGCGCGTAATCTCGGGTATCAACGGCTTGGATTATCAGACCTTTGGCTACCGCGTGCTTGTTCTCACCAAGGATGCAAGCGGAAAGGTGAATGCCACCGAGCTTGACGGAACCAGCACAAGCGCGTACTCCTCGATATACAGCGGAAGCACCGAGTATAATATCAAGAAGCATTTCGGCTACGACTATGCTTGCCTTGCCACCATCAAAAATCTGGATGCCACCCGCGAGCATTTTGAGCTGGTCGTATTCCCCTACACTCTCTCGCACGAGGGCAACAAGCTTTACGGTGATGCCATCTCGCTGATCTATACCGGTCAGACCGATGCCAATGGCTATCCCGCCTTCACCGTAAGAGAGGACACCACCTTCCAAGAGGTTACGGTTTCGGATGATACCCATATTTATATGGGTGAACGTACTACCGCTCACGGAAGCAGTGCCCTGCTGAACATCCGTAATGACAACACGCTCGGTACGCTTGGAAGCGGACTTTACCGTGCGGCATACCTTAAGTTCACCATTCCCGCCGAGATCGCAAACGACCTCGACACGATGGCAAACGCATATCTGCGCGTCCACGTTTACGGCTCCGAGCCGCTCACGGGCTCTGCCGCAAACCGCGAGACCGTACCGCTGAACATCTACGGTGCTCCGACGAACTGGACCGAGGACACGCTTACCTTCAATACCTTCTATACCCAGTTAACGAACAAACCGGTTTCGGGCATTACGCCTCGCGGCGAGCTTCTTGACACCATTCCCGTAGAAAACCTCACCGCCAAGGCATATCTCACGTCTCCCGTTCTTGACTACATCAAAAAGCAGACGCCCAACGCCGACGGCTCGATCACGGTTGCCTTCTGCATCTCGCAGCCCGACGGCAAATCGAATTCGCGCCTGATGTACTTAAGCGCCAAGGAGTCGGGCAGCACGGTTGCTCCTTCGCTCCGTTTCGAGACCTCGCTCTACGGACGCAGCATCTCGAACATCAAGGCAAACAACGACGGCTACGAGCCCATCGCTTACTCCGAGGCTCTGCTTGACGAGTGGTTCGGCGGTCTTTACGATAAGATCTACCCGAAGGACGCGAACGGAAACCTCCTTACCTACGATATTGACGAGCTGAATCCCAACGGTTACGGCGCAACCACCGCAACCGGAGACTTCTCGAAGGAGGTCGTATGGGCAGACGGCTTCCTGTGGCGCCGTACCGATTCCATCGGAACCTATACGGACACGAATGAACCCAACTGGATGCTGAAGGAAAGCGAGTGGAGAACCGATAAATTTGCCCGCACCCTCAGCACGCTGGGAACCAGCGCCGCCAACAAGTTTATCTCCTCGTCCTATGCAACGGAAACCACCGAGTACGATATCTACGGCGGTATTGCCAACGCCGGCTTTAAGGGCCAGCAGACCGGTTACTTCCATACCGAAACCATCGGCGGTCGCGTCTACGTGATCGACCCCCTGGGCAACCCCTATTTTGCAACCAGCGTCAACGCTTTCGTATACGGCGAGACCGATAACCTCATCAAGCACTCCGCCGCAACCTACGGCACCGAGGAGGAGTTCTTCGAGAAAATGTCCGCAGAGCTTCGCGATATGGGTATTTACACCACCTTCGCAAGTGACGCTGACGTGATTTTGAACGTTGAAAACGGCCTCTCTACCACCGTGCCGCTCTTCGGTGTAGGAACCTACATGGGTACGCTCGGCCGTGCGCAGATCACCGAGGGTATGTACCCCTTCGGCAACACCATCAACGTCTTTGACCCCGACTTCGTAACGACGACCTACGAAAAGAACTCGACCTTTATCCTTGAGAACGGCTACGCGACCAACCCCAGAGTATTCGGCTACACTGCCGATAACGAGCTTCCCTCGCACGCAAACATTCTTGAGTCTTACCTCTTGCTTGACCCCACCGTTCCCGACAACACCTTCTCCTACCACACCGCTTGGGAGTGGTTTGCAAGAAGAATCGATAGCAAGAATCCCACCCTCATGGACTACTACAACTCGGAAGAAAAGGAGGCTCTTAACAGTGAGTTCCAAGGCTTCATCTATGCGAGAAACTACAAGACTATAAGAGAGTCCATCGAGCTTGTTGACACCAACCATATGTACATGGGCTCGCGTGTTGCAGGCAACTGCCGCTACGATATCAACTATCTCAAGGCCGCAGGCTACTACCTCGACGTCATCACCACCAACCTTTACGACGGCCTCAATCCCGACCCCGAGGTCATGACCAACTACTACCGCTACGCAGGTAAGCCCTTCATCGTCACCGAGTTCTATGCCAAGGCCATGGACGCGATCGACGCGAACGGCTACATGATGACCAACTCCACGGGCGCGGGCTTCGTTGTTCTCACGCAGGAGGCAAGAGCCGACTACTACGAGCATTTCGTTCTTTCGCTTCTTGAATCCAAGGCGTGCGTAGGTTGGTCGTGGTACCGCTTCCGCGATAACGATCAGGGACTTTGGGATACGGTAGACGGTCTGCACAAGAACCTTCGTATGCTCTTCGTTTCGTACGGTGATCCCACTTACCCCGTGACCTTCATAGATCCCGAGGGCAACGTGTACGGCCCGAACGAGCTGGGCATCACCCAGTCGAACTGGAAAACCAAGCTCACCCCGTCCTATAGCGGCGAGCCGATGGCCTCCAATCAGAACTGTAACAAGGGTATCTTCAACACCAACTTCTCCAGCGTCGTCACCGTTTACACCTACGAAAACGGCAAGCGCGTCGCCTACGAGTCCTACGAGATCAATGACCAAAACCTTGCCACTGCTTATCCCGCAAGCGGAACCAAGCTCACGAGCAAGGACGGCACAAAGACCTTCACCATCGGTGAGACCGCAACGACAAAGACCGTTCTTACCGTCTATAAGGGTAAATACATTGCTCTTGCCGACTCGATCGAAACGATCAGTGATCATATCATGGGCATTGTAAAGTACCTCGACAAGGACGAACACATTCAATAAAACAAAAAAAAGAGAACGCCCTCCTTGCCATTGGCAAGGAGGGCGTTTGTTACGCCTCCACGCGAATGCGGATATCGCCCGTATCGGTGGTGATCTCGCATCGGCCGCCCGTTACGCTCTTTGGAACATCCACTCTGCCCGTGTCGGTCTCGGTTATAAACATCTTTTCGGAAAGCAAAGTTCCGCTGACGTCGCCCGTATCGGTTTCTATGAAGATCTCGGCGGCATCGCAGCCCTCCAATTTCACACGTCCCGTATCTCTCTCAATCGAAAACGTATCCGTGGCAATAACGTTTTTCAAAGAAATATCACCCGTATCTCCACTCGAGATAACGCTTCTGCACGCAATATCGGTCAAGTATGTTTTTCCCGTGGAGACGCCGACCGTAACATCTCCCTCGCTTGTCACGTCAGAGACCGTCACCCTTCCCGTCGAAACCGAAAGCAAAAGCGCTCCTGCCGACGCGTTTTCCACGCGAATATTCCCTGTACTCGTCTTTATTTGAATCCGTCCCGAAGCAGAAGCAAAGGATCCCACATCCCCCGTGCTTGCCGAGATATCCATGCCTTCAAACATAAACTCCTTCGGGATTTCGATGTCCCCCGTGCTTGACTTTATCGAAAGCACGCCGTATTCCCCCTGCGGAAGATATACCGTTATCTTGGGCTTGCCGAAAGAAAATCCTATAAACTCATACCATTTTCTCGTATCGACGACCTCGATCCCGAGCGTACCATCCTTGACCGTGACCGAATGCTTCAAGTTATTCTGCTCGTAACAAACGACCGAGCCGCTTGCATTCTCCGACGGAACGAACCGAATATCTGCCGTATTGGTAACAATGGAGATGTTTTTGTAATTTTCCGTGATTTCATACTTGTTTGTTTCGTATTTATTCGTTGACAATTTCGTAAAATCCCATTTGAGCACCGTCATCGCCCCCACAAAAAGAATACAACCAAGCAATATAAGAGAAGCCGCTATCACAAGCCATATTTTCGCGCTTTTACTCATTATGTCTCCCCCTTGGTCACGAATTGATAGATCGCCATGACCTCGCGCCACTCGTCCTTGAAATCCTCCAGCCGTCCGAGTCCCGCCTTGGTAATGTGATAATATTTGCGAAGCCTGCCGTCATGCTCCGAGCTTCGCACCGTCAGCATATTGGCGGCCTCCAGACGCTTTAAAATGGTATATAGCGTCGATTCCGACATCTCCATATACGGCTTCATATCCTTTATGATCTTGTAGCCGTAGGAATCCTCGTTTTTGATGGCGGCCAGCACGCACACGTCAAGCAGCCCCCTCTTTAATTGAATATCCATAGCATACCCCTCCTCACGCAATACATCGTATCACGAAGTATTGATTTTGTCAAGTGCTTTTTGAAAAATTTCACACGCCCTCCCTCGATAAATCAAAATTCACAAGACATCTTGACAGCGAAAAGCCGGCGTGTTACAATATTTTGTATCAAATTGGGAAAAGAGAGTAAACCACCATGCGCAAGACACTAAAACAAGCATTCATTGCCACCGTGCCGGTTCTGACGGGATATATGGTTCTCGGCTTTGGCTTCGGCATCCTATTGAAATCCAAGGGCTACAGCATTCTTTTGGCGCTCGCCATGAGCGCACTCATCTATGCGGGCTCGATGCAATACGTTGCGCTCTCCCTGCTTTCGGGCGGTGCCTCGCTCATCACCACCTTTCTCACCACCGTCATGGTGAATGCAAGACATTTGTTTTACGGCGTCTCGATGCTTGAAAAATACAAGGAAACAGGCAAGAGAAAGCCCTATCTCATATTCTCTCTTACCGACGAGACATATTCGCTTCTCTGCCAAGACGATCTCGGCGTTCCGCTCAAGCAAAAACACAACTATTATCTCTTCGTCTCGATACTCAATCATTGCTACTGGGTTACGGGTTCTCTGCTCGGGGCGGCAGTCGGCTCGCTGGTTTCATTCAACACCGAGGGTATCGACTTTGCGCTTACCGCCCTCTTTCTCACGGTGTTTCTCGAGCAATGGCTCACCACAAAAGGCCACATACCCGCACTCATTGGAGTCGGCGCGTCGGTGCTCTGCCTTATCCTGTTCGGCGGCGAGAGCTTTTTGATCCCCGCCATGCTCCTCATTGCACTTGTGCTTTGTCTGACAAAGGAGGGACAACATGACTGATCTGTATCTTTGGGGGTCGGTTGCCCTCATCGCCCTCACAACTGCCGCCCTTCGCTTTTTACCCTTTCTCATATGGAACGGCGACAGAAAAACGCCGAAGATCATTCAAAAGCTCCAAGGAACGCTCCCCTTTGCTATTATGGGAATGCTTGTGGTCTATTGTCTGAAAGGCGTCAGCTTTGCCGAAGCCTCGGGCTTTCTTCCGCCCCTCATTTCCTGCCTCGTCGTTGGCGCTCTCTATATATGGAAGCGAAATACGCTTGTCAGCATCGTCGCAGGAACGGTGTGCTATATGATCCTCGTGCAGCTGGTGTTCTAATTGGTCAAGGAAAAGAAAAAAGGCACAGACTTCAATCTGTGCCTTTTTGTATGTTTGGCGAAACCTCGTTCCAAAGCGTAAAACCAAGAATGAGTACACCGCCCACCACTTGCCATAGCGTCATGGGCTCACCGAGAAGCGTAACCGAAACAAGCACCGCAACCAAGGGGTCGATGTAGCTGAGAATGGCAACGGTCTGCCCGGGCAGCTCCTTCAGCGAGGAAAAATACAGACAGTAGGTCACGCCCGTGTGCAAAAGACCGACGATCAACAAATAGATCCAGCCCACTCGGTCAAGACCACCAAGCGTCACGCCACTCGTCATAAGGACGTAAGGAATAAGGACGACGACGGCCGAAAGAAACTGCAAAAAGGTTCTTGGAAGCCCCGCAACGTTCCGAATGAACTTGTTAAGAAGAATGACCGTGGCGTAAAAGACAGCCGCCGAAAGCCCAAAGAGAATGCCCACAAGATCGCTTCCCCCACCGCCGTTCGCGCCGACGATCAGTACGAGTCCCAGCGTGGACATGACAAAGCAGATCACTTGCTTTCCCGTCATGCGCTCCTTAAAGAGAATGGGGCAGACTGCCGTCACGATCACGGGAGCGAAATAATAGCTGAGTGTTGCCACCGAGACGGTGGTATATTTATAAGCCTCAAACAAAAGGATCCAGTTGATACCCATGGCGGCCCCCGAAAGGAAAAGCAAGAGAAGCTCTTTTTTCAGCTTCGCAAACGGGATTTTCTGCTTGCCGACCAAAAGCACACCGCCAAGCAAAAGCACTGCCAAGATCGCGCGGTAGAGCGCAAGCTCGCCCGACGACACCCCAATGCGCCGCACAAAAAGCCCAATGGTGCCGAACACCGCCATCGACGCGATCAGCATCAAGCGATATTTCATATCTTTTTTCATACGCATACCTCAAGAAAGCAACCCCTGAGGGTTGCTTTCCAAACAATTAAAGATTATAGTACTTATCAAACTCTGCGGGATGCGGGATCTTGGACATTTCCAGACACTCGGCACGCTTGGTCTTAATGAAGTTTGCAAGAAGCTCCTTCGGGAATACGCCATTTGCGGTGAGGTAGTCGTTATCTGCCTCAAGCGCGTCAAGCGCCTCGGGAAGCGAGGTGGGAAGACCCTGAAGCTTTGCCTTTTCCTCGTCGGAAAGGTGGAAAAGGTTGAAGTCGTAGGGGCCCCAGCCGTTCTCGTGCGGGTCGATCTTATTCTTGATACCGTCAAGACCTGCCATGAGGATAGCCGCATAGCAGAAGTAGGGGTTACAGGTGGCGTCGGGATTGCGAAGCTCGAAGCGACGCTTCTCGGGGCTCTTGGCATACGCGGGAATACGGATAACGGCCGAGCGGTTGGAGGTCGCGTAGCCCACCGTAACGGGTGCCTCAAAGCCGGGGATCAGACGCTTGAAGGAGTTGGTCGAGGGATTGGTGAGCGCGCAAAGCGAAGCAATGTGCTTCAAGAGTCCGCCCATGAAGTAGTGCGCCGTCTCGGAAAGATGCGCGTAGCCGTTATCGTCCGAGAAGACCGGCTTGCCGTCCTTCATTAAAAGCATATGCACGTGCATACCGCTTCCCGCCTCGCCCGCGATGGGCTTGGGCATAAAGGTGGCGGATTTATCATACTTGAGCGCAGTGTTGTGGATGATGTACTTGATCATCATCGTGGCGTCGGCCATGTGAACGACCTCACCAAGCTGGGGCTCGATCTCAAACTGACCCGAAGCGGCAACCTCGGGGTGATGGTAGTTGATCTCAATGCCCGCGTCCTTCATGTGCATGCACATTTCACTGCGGCACTCGTAGGATACGTCAAAGGGCTTGGCAATGTGATAGTTCTTCTGCTTCGGCACGATCACGCCCTTGCCGTCCATGGGGCTGTTCCAATAGGACTGCACGGCGTCCACCGACGAGCCGATGCAGTTGGGCTCCACACTCCAGCTTACGTTATCAAACAGATAGAACTCAAACTCGGGAAGAATATACATCGTATCGGCCACGCCACTGTCCTGCATCGCCTTGACGGCGGCCTTGATGATGTTTCTGGGATACTGCGGAAGCGGACGGTTTTGGGGATTGTCGATGATCATCGCGTTACCCGTCATCGAGAGCGTGGGAATCGAGCAGAAGGGATCGATAAGTGCCGTGTCGGGATCGGGAATAAAGACCATGTCGCTCTTTTCCACCACGGCGTAGCCGTAGTTCGAGGCGTCAAAGCCGATACCGCTCTTCATGGTGTCCTCCGAGAAGTTTTCGGCGGGAATGGTTACATGACGGTACTGACCGTTAATATCGACCATCTTGAAGTCTACCATTTTGATGTCATGCTCCTTGATGAGAGCGAGAATATCCTGTACGCTTTTTGCCATGTTTGAACTCCTTTGTTTTCATTTATAAAAAAATTTTACCATTTCCAAGCGGCAATGTCAATAGCTTTCCGCTCACTTTGCGAAATTTTGTAAGCCTCAAAGCTCGATTTCCAGCCCGTCGAACGCGACCTCAATCTCATACGCCGCCATTTTTTCGGCAAGCAGAGCGTGCGAGGTGTGCAGCGTCCGTGCCATATGGCTGATTACAAATTTTTTGACGTACTTTTCGAGGCTTGCCTTCATCTCCGCGACCATATTCAAGTTATTATGCTCGAAAATGCGATAGTCACCGGGACGCTCGCCCACGGTTGCGTCCAAAACCGCAAGATCGACGCCGCCGTTCTTGATCGCGGCCACCTCGTCATAGAGAAGCCACGCGCCGTCGAGGCCGTAAAAAAGACGCTTCTCCCCGTCCGACACGATAAAATGCACCGCATCCTTGCAAGTGGCATGATTGGCCGCAAGCGCCGTGACGGTATATTTTCCAATCGTTTTTTCCTCGCCCGCGCACATCGGGTAAAAGATGGCGTTTGCCAAGCCGTCGACCGTACTCTGACAGTAATGATCGCCATGGCGATGCGTGTTGATCATATAGCGAATATCCTCCGCCCGCTTGCCAAACGTGTGCAAGGCATTCGGCACGTCGGCACCCGGATCGATCAACAGACAATCGTCGATGAGGAGCGACGAATTCCGCCGAAAGCCCTCCATATCCTTGTGTTCCTTAAAGCTCCAATCGGCCGCACCCGTGCCCAAAAATGTCAGTTTCATAGAAATCCCCTCCATTCTTAAGCGTTATCCAAAACATTATACCATAAAAGCGATCGTTGTTTGCAAGGAATCGGGATCGCCCGTCGCATCGTATAGCAGTCGCCGCGTGTCGTTCGCCAAGCGCCAAGGCGATCTCCCTGCCACGCTCCCATCAAACACGAGCACCGCCGGCTCGCCGTCTGACCTTTTTCATTTTATAAAGCTCTTCGGTTGCCAGTCGCACCTTGGTAACCGAAACGTTTTCCTTCGGAAAACAGAAATAGGAGAACTCGTTATCTCCGATTCCGATCACGTCACCGATCTCATACCAATAATAATCCGAATACAGCGTGTGAGCAAATACGGCAGATTGTCTGTAATCCAGCTTCCCGTCCGCTCCGGTCAAACGGAAGCCATTCAGATCGTGTGTCAGATGTCCTGAGCCGATATGACAAACACCGTCAAGATTCACCTGAACACGAATCTCCACGTCCGTATCCAAAAGATACGTGCCCTTTTCAAGCTCTTCCCTGACACACTCCCTTTGCCAGGAGTACCAGTCGGGTATGTGAGAATACTCGGTTTCCGCGCCGATGGCCGCAAGCTGACCATACTCGTCCATCTCCCAGCGCTTGCCGCAAGCACGGCAGGTCAGATGGATGCCCTTGCCTTCCATTTGGTTTTCTTCCTGACAGTGCGGACATTTATACAGAATTCTGTGAAGCCCGTCGGCACGGAACGGAGCGTCAACCGATATCTTATGATCCCTTTGCCATGCAAAATTATCAAAAGAAAAGGCCTCGTCCAGCAGAGCATCCAGCTCTTCCACAGATTTTTCACGGATCTCCTCTGCCGTGGCAATGCACTTCACGTGAGCGCTGACCTGAACGTCCCGAATCTGGAGCATATTGTAAAGCGGATCACGGTGAAACGCGCCCCTGGTAATCACCGTTACCACGGGAACGCCCAGCCACTTCATCAAAACGCCGAGTCCTCTCGGAAGCGTTGTCGTCCGTCCGTCAAAGGAATATCCGGCCTCCGGATACATAAGCACGCTGGTTTTGTTTTCTTTGAGCATATATTTTATATCCTGAATCAAGGAAACGTCCGAAACGTACTTGTGTGTCGGCGTGCATCCAAGAAACCGCATAAGCTTTCCGAGTATGCCGGACATGGCATCGACCGAGGTAACGATTCCCATCCTTCTCGGATAAAAGATGCCAAAAGCAAGCTTCATGTCCGTAAAGCTCGAATGATTCATCAAAATAAGACAAGGCTGCTTGGAAACAAGCTCCATACGCTCCGTAGTATACGAAAACTTTATCTTGCGTAACGTGGGAGCCGACACGATGCGAACAACGGTAGCCAAAAAGCGACTGGGCTTCCGCGGCTTCTTGTGCTTTAAGCGAGGCAATTTCAAAACCTCATCATAGGATAGCTCGCGCGTTTTGATTTTCATAAAGGATACCCATTCTTTCCGAAGCCGACACGCCCTCCGCTTTTCCGCGCAAATGCCGCAGGCTTCTGAAGTGATTTGTTGTAAGATCGGTGCATGTCCAACCGTTGTTGTAATTATACCATATTTCGACCAAACATGCAATGCATCCGCCACAAATATTGTGGAAAAAACGAAAAAACCACCCTGTCGGGTGGTTTTCGCTTTGGTTACGGGGGGATTTGAAAGGCCCACTCGCGTCGCATAGTCGTCTGCCTTCGCCTGCGCCACTCGGCTCGGCATACTCCTTGCTTTAGCTCCACCGCAAAGGAAAAACGATACTTAATCGTTTTTCCTTTGCTAACCCACTCCCTCCGCCGCAAGTGGTCGGAGGGAGTGGTGCCTCAAATCCCGTCCTGCGAGCAAAAAGAAAAGCAACCCGATTGGGTTGCTTTCTTTTTGGTTGCGGGGGTGGGATTTGAACCTCACGACCTCCGGGTTATGAGCAGATTAACGGTTTCCGTCCTGTCGACCAAATCCTTGACAGGACAGGTGTTCAAAGCCGAAAACCGTCGGCTTTTCCGACCGTTTTTAGTTGCCAAAAATAGCCGAAATATAACAAATTGAGTAGCCGTAATCGTTCTCTATGATAGCAATATCCCCTACTTTTCGACCGCTATCAAAACACCAACTATCAACTTCTTCAACAAACTCTCCACGTTTGATTAAATGGCCTTTTCCTCCGCCCTGCGCTTCGCCGTATATGTCCATTATCGTGATTACATCTTCTTCTCGAAAATCTTTACTTTCCATTCTTGCAAAAATGTCTTCGGCGGTATATTTGTCCGAAAGAGTAATCGTTCTTATGATGACACATTCATCATAACCCTCTAAATCATAAGACTCTCCGAGAACATCAGTATAATAATTTGAGCTTTGATCATTCGGCGTATTGATTTGACCTTTTAGTATAGCAATTCCACCAATAAAAGTTCCTATAAGTAATAATGCAACAAGAGAAACGATTATTATTGTTTGCTTCTTTTTAGAGCGGAGTTGTGTAATTTGAAGCAAAATATGTTTGTTGACAAAATAGTACACAACCGCAGCAAGCCACCCCACTATCATTGCCAATAATACATCAAAA
>JAZTWS010000254.1:0-6163 GCA_045636005.1 Eubacteriales bacterium
GGCGGCGTCTCCCTTCCCCCGTATCTGTACGGATTCCTCGGAGGCGCTTCGGGCGTGTGCGGCAAAACCGTCTTTTTTTGCGGAAGCATTGATCGCCATCCCGACGGCGCAAGCATCACGGCGTTTTGTCGGTCACACGGCTACGAGGTGATCTCACTTTCGGACGAGCCTCTGTTTGATGCGGGAACGATTCTATTTTTTGAAACGATATAAAATAAGTCCACCGAGAGCAACCGTAAGGTTGCTCTCGGTGGACTTTATTCATTCGGGTAACCGATCGCAAAACATGAGAAGATTTGAGGTCACCTTTTCGTCTTCGGTAAGCGGACGGAACGTACCGTTTTCGTAAAGAATATCCATAACCATATGTGCTACCGTACTTCCTACAAAACGGCCCACACTATGGTACACTACAAGATCGCGCATTTGCGGTGGATAGTCCTCGGCAAGCAGCATGGCTTGCTCCAAAGCACCGTCTGCAAATTTTCGCTTGCTTTCCTCGTCAAGCTTTGGCAATTTGGCGAAAAATTCATCTTGATTGCCGCGCATAACCATAATATTGACCCTATTATCCTTAGTTAAATATCCGCGCTTTCTCAGACGAGTAAACTTTTCCTTATTCGCAGGAGTATCCTCTATGGCTCCTGTTATGAATTCATACAGATATTCATAGTCCGAGGTAAGATTGTTGCCCCAAGCGCCTTCGCGCGAGCAATAGCGCGTATCGATCGACCAAGAATACACCGACGGATATTTCTCCGACCAACGGTTCATATTTCCGCAAGCCCAATACATCGGATAGCTCCGAGACGGAACATAATCCGGGTCACGCTGCGTACTCGGAAGTGTGATGTGTGCAATGAAATCACCGCCCGCCAAGGTCTTGATACGGTATTTTGAAAGATCGGTCTTCAGTTCGGTATTGCACTTGTTGGATATCGCGTAAAAGATTGCGGCGGCCTCAAACAGCTCCCGGTTTCCGCTCGGAATATAAATATCCGTCACATCGGTAACGGCCGCACGAACCTTAGGTACATAGTCACGCACCAAAATTTCGGCAATTTCCATCTGCCTCTGCAAGCGTTTTTCTTGCCATTCAAGTGAATAGGTTTCAGGTGTGAATTCGACGTATGTCGTAAAGCGGTTTGCCGCCTGTCTTACCAAAAAACCGTTTTCCTCAAGTTCCTTGACCGCGTCTTCAATATAAACCGGAGTCATTCCCAGCTCTTCTGCAATCTCCACGATTGTTTTGGGGGCATGATACACGCTATATACGATATTGAGATTTAATTTGTTGCCCAAATAATATTCGGGACCGCCATTGTTTCCGGGATTTCCTCCATGCCCGAAGCTCTCCGCTTCAATGGGCTTAATGCCGAGTTTTCCTACTTTTCTTTCCATAATAAAACCCTCCTTTAAGTCATTTCTGGCTTTGTTAAGGTGCCACTTAACCGTTCCCTCGGGAATACCCATTTCTTTGGTGATAGCAGAAATGGATTTGTTTTGGTAATAAAATGAATAAACGATTTTACGACGCGTCTGTGTTAAAAATGCAATCTCTCGCCGCAAAAGATCCATCTCCGACTTGGAATCGTCATCCCAAATCGGTGTGTCATCGGGGATCTCCATGCCGTCGATCGAAATTCCTTCCCGTTTTTTCTTGTGAGATACAAATTTAGAATAAACGTGCTCGGAAATCCGCCAAATATATCCGTCTAAATTTAAAAATTCCTTTTTGGAAAGCAAAGACAAATAAACCTCTGTAACAATATCAGAGCTTAATTCCTCCGCTTCCTTATAAGAAAAAGCTTTTTTCATCGCAAAGCCGTAAATTTTAGGCAGATATTCCACGATCAGATTGTCTGCTTGCTGTTTGTTCATTTTATCACCTCGGTACCGTTTGCCCATATAGTGGAAAGAAATGCAAAAAGGTTGGCACTTTTGAAATAATTATATCATAAAATTATAAATTCGTCTATCGGGTAAAATATGCCTTGTAGAAAAAACAAAAGGAGCACGAGCAAAAAATGACTCGTACTCCTTTTTTACTGTACTTTTAAAGAAGAATACAGATCAGTCCGCCGCTTCCCTCGTTGATAATGCGCTCCAGGGTCTCGGAAAGCCTTGTGCGTGAATCCTCGGGGATGTTGGAAAGCTTGGTATGAAGCCCCTCGTTCATCAGCTCATACAGGCTCTTACCGAACATATTGGATTCCCAAATCTTGCGCGGTGCCTCCTCAAACTCGTGAAGCATATAGCGCACAAGCTCCTCGGATTGCTGCTCGCTTCCCACGATAGGGTTGATCTCGGTCTCGATGTTGGCGCGGATCATATGGATCGACTGTGCCGCCGCGCGAAGCTTCACGCCGTAGCCGCCTGCCTGCTTTACGATCTCGGGCTCCTCCAGCCTCAGCTCGTCAATGTCGGGCATCACGATGCCGTAGCCCTTCTCGGTGGCGTCGTCAAAGGCCTCGGCCACGCGGTCGTATTTCGACTTCATGTCGGCAAACTCACGAAGTATCTCAATCAGATTCTTATCGTCCGAAATATCCATTCCTGTAAGCTCGCTCATGATCTCATAAAAGAGGCCGTCCTCAAGCTGTGCATGAATATAAGCACACCCCGTTCCAAGCTGAATGGATTCCACCGACACGTCGCTTATATACTCATTTTTTTCAAGTGCCTCCAAGGAGCCGCGGATATCTCCGATCTTCTTCATCTTGGAAACGCATTTTCCAATGGATTCGCCAATCGACGCGCGCACGCGGTGCGTCGGCTCCAGCGCATGCAGCCAATTCGGAAGCTTCAAGCGCAATTCGGCAATCGGGAATTCATGAAGCACAAGCTCAAGGATGTGCCGAATATCCTCCGCGTCAAGCGAAAGACAGCTCACGAGCGCCACGGGTACGCCGTACTTTTCCTCCAGCTCATAAGCAAGCATCATGGAAGACTCGGCACTCGGCGTTGCGGAATTGAGTATCATGGCAAAGGGCTTACCGATCGCCTTCAATTCCTTTACGATGCGTTCCTCGGCCTCCACGTAGTTTTCTCTCGGGATTTCACCGATCGTACCGTCGGTGCTGATGAGCATTCCAATGGTCGCATGCTCGTGAATGACCTTGTGCGTTCCCATCTCGGCAGCCTCCACGAAAGGCATCGGCTCCTCGCGCCACGGCGTTCGCACCATACGGGGCTGTCCCTCCTCGATCACACCGAGAACGTCGGGAACGACGTATCCTACACAATCCACCATCTTCACGCGCATGGATTTTTTGCCGTCCAAAGAGATCTCTACGCCCTCGTCGGGAATAAACTTCGGCTCGGTCGTCATCACGGTCTTGCCCGCCGCGCTTTGCGGCATTTCGTCTTTTGCACGCTCGCGGACATTCTCATCCTTGATATTCGGTAAAACCATTTCTTCCATAAAGCGCTTGATAAAGGTAGACTTCCCGCTTCTTACGGGGCCTACCACGCCGATGTAGATATCACCGCCCGTCCTTTTTGCAATATCGTCATAAATCGAAAATTCGCCCATAAAAGCCTCCCACACTTACTGTTGCGATATACAGTAAAGCATATGGGAGGCTTTTTCGTTTTAGAACACATTCTTATTATTTTATTGTTTCACGTCAAATCCTGCTTCGATCTTACGGATCGCATCGGGCATAAGGACACCCTCCAGCGACTTGTTCTCGTCCATCAGACGTCGCACAAGCGTGGAGCTGATGCGCTTGAGGTGCGGTGAGCAAGGCAAGTACAGAGTCTCGGCCTTCGGTTCTTGCGCACGGTTGTAATACGCCATCTCCTGCTCGTAACGGAAATCCTTCACAGTGCGAACGCCCTTGACGATTGCGGTAGCCCCAAGCTCGCGCACCACATCGACCAGCATCCCCTCGCTGACAAGCACCTGCACATTCGGAATATGCGCGCAAGAGATCTTGGCAAGCTGGGCGCGTTGGTCGATCGTAAAGCGATATTGCTTTTGGTCGTTGAGCATAACGGCTACCACCACGACGTCAAACATCTTGGCGGTGCGCTCGATCACGTCTACATGACCGACCGTGATCGGATCAAAGCTTCCCGGAACGATTGCAAGACTCATAATGCCGATTCCTTTCCCTCTTTATTATCTTTATTATAGCACCTTTTTTCACCTTTGACAAGGCAAATCGACATTTTTTTACAAAATATCCGTGTTTGGCGTCAAAAGCGTAACGTGTGCGATACCGTATTTGGCGTGGCGTCGCACGGTAAAGTGCTCGCGCAGAGATTCATTCCCCTCAAAAACATCCTCCACGCGACTCTCGCAAACGATCGTCGTGGTCGGCTTCAAAAAGCCTCCCTTCAACAAAAGCGAAAGCGACTCTTGGATCAGATCACTGTCGTACGGAGGATCCAACCATATCATATCGAAGCGATCCTGCTGGCGTTTCAAATAGTCAGAGGCACTCGAACAGATCACGCGGCAAAAATCCTTCATCTTGGTCTTCTCCACGTTTTTTTCGATCACGCGGACAGCTTCCTTGGAGTGATCCACCATCACCGCGAATTCGGCGCCACGGCTGAGCGCCTCAAGGGCCATTTGTCCGGAGCCTGCAAAAAGGTCAAGAACACGTCTGCCCTCGATCTCAAACTGAAGCATGGAAAAAACCGCTTCCTTGGTTCTCTCGGCCGTCGGTCTCGTATTTTCACCCGCAAGCGTAACTAAATTTACGCCGCGTGCCTTCCCCGTAATAATTCTCATGTCTCGTCTCCTTTGTGAAAAAAGTCGTAAACCGCGCGGGCGTCCGCCTCACTGATCCCCTTGATTGCCTGAAGCTCGGAAAGCTCGGCCCCACGCAATTCCTCCATCGACGAAAAAGCAAGCAAAAGCTTTTTGGCTTTCTTTTCACCAATGCCCTTGATCTTTTCAAGCGACGAGGTCTTGAGGGTTTTCAGTTTGGCACTCGTCATTTTCGAAACGGTATAGCGATGCACTTCCTCTTGTAATTTATATAGGAAAACAAAAACCTCTTGATAGCGCGCGATATGGATTTCCTCACTCTCGTTGCAGAGAGCGCGCGTTTTGTGAAAGTCATCCTTGACCATACCAAACACGGGAACGTCGATCCCCATATCGGCAAGGATCTCCTTGACGGTTGACACGTGTCCGCGGCCGCCGTCCAAAAGGATCAGATCGGGAAGTGCGGCAAAAGAGCCCTCCCCATCCGCAAGATGCGAAAAGCGCCTTGCGAGCGTTTCCTGCATACAGGCATAGTCGTCGGTTCCTTCAATATCCTTGATGGTAAAGCTTCGATAATCCGAACGCTTCAGCTTCCCTTCCTCACAAACGATCATGCCTGCCGTCTTATGCTCGGCACCAAGATTGGAAATGTCGTACACCTCGATGCGATCGGGCAAAGCGTCAAGTCCGAGAAGTCCGGCCAACGTCGCAAGCGTTCCGTCGGCGCGTTCGTTATCCTTGACGTACTGAAGTGCCGCCTGCTCGGCGTTGTTCACCGCGATGTCGCAAAGAGCCCTTTTATCGCCGCGCTCGGGCGTACGGATATCGGCCTTCACCGCGGCATACGCCAAAAGATAGGCCTCAACCAATCCGCGCTCCTCCTCATCCAAAGAAAAGGAAAGATATATTTCCGAGGGAATATCGCCTTTACTGCGATAGTATTCGCAAAGGAAACTGCCAAGCGTACTGTCATCCAGAAGCTTATCCTTGCCAAAAACGAAGTCGGATTTGTTCATCACCACGCCGTCGCGCACGTTCAACACCGAGATCGACGCGGCCAGGTCTCCTACGAACAAACCAAAAATATCGCGATTGTCGTCAGGCGAGGACACCACCTTCTGCTTTTCGGAGAGATTCTCAAGCGCACGAATGGTATTGCGACAACGAATGGCCGCCTCGTACTGCTCACGCTCGGAATGAGCAAGCATTTTTCCCTCCAAGTCGCGTCGCACCTTGGCGGTATTTCCCTTCAGAATCTCGGCGGCAGCACGGATCATCTCGCCGTACTCCTCCTTCGAGACCTCTCCCGTACACAGTCCGCAACATTGCTTCATCTGATAATAGATACAGGGGCGTGATTTTCCGAAATCTTGCGGAAATTTCCTCTTACAGCTTGGAATTCCGAGAGAAGTCGGAGGCCAAGCGGTCTTAGGAAGACAA
>JAZTWS010000255.1:0-1978 GCA_045636005.1 Eubacteriales bacterium
GAACGTGGATATGTATATCCTTGGTCTTATAGAAATCGGTGGGAATGCCGTACTCTGCGGCAAGCGAGCGCACAAGACTTACGGCAAGCTTGGCCGATTCCTGCATCACGTCACCGAGCGAGCCCGTGATCTCGATCTTACCCGTTCCGTCAAGAATCGCGACCTCGATCTTCAGCATATCGCCGCCAAGCTCGGTATAGGCCAGGCCGTTAACGGTGCCGATCTCGTGATCGTCCGAGATGTGCTCGGGCAAAAGCTTGCGAACACCAAGATATTTTTCAATATCCTTTGCCGATACCGTGACCGACTTTTTCTCGGTCTCCACAAGTGTCTTGGCAGTCTTACGGCAGAGCGAGGCGATCTCGCGTTCTAAATTTCTGACACCTGCTTCGCGCGTGTAAAAATCTACGATCTCCACGAGCGCATCATCGGTGATCTTAAAGGATCTCTTGGTAAGGCCGTGGCGCTTCATCTGCTTGGGGATCAGGTGATTTTTTGCGATTTCCAGCTTTTCGCGCTTGGTGTAAATTTTGAGTTCGATCACTTCCATACGGTCAAGCAAGGGACGCGGAATGCCCTCGTAGGAGTTGGCCGTTGCAATAAAGAGACAGTCCGAAAGGTCGAAGGGGAATTCGATAAAATGATCGCGGAAGGTTTTGTTTTGCTCGGCGTCCAGCACTTCAAGCAGTGCCGAGGAGGGATCGCCGTGTGCGTCACGCGTCAGCTTATCGACCTCGTCCAGAAGAATGAGGGGATTATTCACGCCCACGCGAGACATCGCGGTCATAATTCGACCGGGCATAGAAGCTACATAGGTCTTGCGGTGGCCGCGGATATCCGCCTCGTCGCGAACGCCGCCGAGCGAGACGCGAACGTATTTGCGGTTCATGGCGCGTGCGATGGAGGATGCAATCGAGGTCTTACCAACGCCGGGAGGGCCAACCAGACAAAGAATCTGATTCTTGAGATCGGGAGCCAGCTGCTTTACAGCAAGGAATTCGAGGATTCGTTCCTTCACCTTTTCCAAGCCGTCATGATCGGCGTCGAGTATCTTTTTTGCCTTGGCAATGTCCACGCGATCATTCGTCTTTTTCTCCCACGGAAGCTCAAGACAAATATCAATATGATTGCGGATCACGTTTGCCTCCGCCGAGCCGAAGGGCATCTTGGCGGCCTTGTCATTCTCCTTTAAGAGCTTTTCCTTGACTTCATCCGGCATCTTTGCCTTTCGAATACGGCTCTTGTATTCCTTCTCCTCAGACTCTGCGTCATCGCCAAGCTCCTCTTGAATGACCTTAAGCTGCTCGCGCAGATAGAAGTCCTTTTGATTTTTATTGAGGCGTTCGCGCACCTGGCGTTGAATATCCGACTCACAACGAAGAATGACCGCTTCCTTTTCCAAAAGCATGAGAAGCGTTTCCAAGCGCGTAAAGGGGTCGAAGCACTCCAGCACCATTTGCTTATCGTCGTGCTTCATGAGGACATTGGAAGCAATAAAATCGGCCAGGAGTCCTACGTTGTATATGCCCTTGGCGGCAAGCAGAATGTCCTGCGAAACGGCGGGAAGGAAGTGAACAACCTCCTCCAGCGCGGCAATGGCCTCGCGCATCAGCGCCTCGCCCTTGACGCCGCCGTTGTCCTTGAGAACGACGGTTTTGCAGATCGCGTCAGCAACGTAATAGTTGTCGGTCTTTCGGTATTGCAGGATCGACGCGCGCGAATAGCCCTCAACGATCAGGCGGAGCGTGCCGTCGGGGGTTTTTAGAGATTGCTTGATTTTGGCGACCGTTCCGATTTTGTAGAGATCCTCGGGACCTGCCTCGGTGTTTCCGATCTCCTTGGCTGCTACGAGCAGAACGAAGGAGTTGGTGTCGGCAGCGGCCTTGGCGGCGGCAAGCGAGTTTTCGTCAATCACCTCAAAGCTGATCTTCACCGAAGGGAAGGCCACCGTGCCCTCCAGCATGACGACCGGAAGGGA
>JAZTWS010000256.1:0-8263 GCA_045636005.1 Eubacteriales bacterium
CCTGCACGCGATAGCGAAGCGCTTTTGCCATCTTCGTGGCGTTGTCAATGTTATCAAAGACCACCGTTCTTCCAAGTAGTGAAGAAACGATGTTCTTAAATTTGGCCTCACAGGACACAAGCTCGTCGGCAAAGGCCACAAAGCCCGCGTATCCTCTTGCCTGCTCCATTTCGGGCGTTGCGCTCTGCGGACGCATCGAGGTGATCGGGAAAAAGGTTGCCCGTCCCGCCTCGGCACGTTTGAGCGTATACATAGCGGCCTTGGCCGTCTCCTCGTCCTCCACCACGATGTGCTGAAGGTTGGCGGCAAGTGCGGTCTCGATCGCCACCACATAATCGTCGTCCACCGCAATGACCTTGGAAAGCGGGCCGTAAATTGTGCCGCATGCTTCGCCCTTCGCCGTGGTGATCTTGCCCTCGGCATACGCCTTCATGACGTGGCGAACGCTGTTGCTATAGCCCTCAAGCTGCTCCTCCATCGCGCGAATGGTCTCGATTCGTTGCGAGAGCGAGTCTCTTTCAAGACGAGCCTTATTCAAATTCTCGTCGGTTTCCTTGCGCTTTTCGTAAAGCGCGCTTCTCTTGTCAGCAAAATCCGCAATCTCGCCGTCAAGCTTTTCGATTGCCTCGATATATTCGGCAAGCGTCTTCTCGCACGCGGCAATCTGCTTGCCGAGCGTTTCGGCGATCTCCCCGTATTTGCGGATCTCCTCCAAAATGGCGTTATTCTTGTCACCGTCGGTGTTTTTGGCGTTTTCAATGACCGAAAGACGAACGCGCACGTCGGTCGCGTCCTTTTCAAAGGCGCGAAGGTCTACCAGCGCCTCCTCGCTCAAAAGCAGAAGCTTGTCCGCTTCACTGCGAAGTCTCGTTTGCTCGGCGATCGCCTCGGCGTGCTTGCGCTGAAGCTCGGCGTGCGCCGCGCGAAGCTCTTTGATCTTTTCCTGCTTCTGCACCTTGGCCGCCTGCTCGTCGGCAAGATTTTTTTCGAGAGCCCCGATACTCGCCTCGGCCGCAAGGATGGCCTCCTCGGTGTGCTTTTTGTTGGTTTCGGCCACCTGATATTCGCTATCCAGCGTATGATTGGCCTCGGTGCGCTTGCCGATCTCACCGAGCAACTGCTCGGACTCGTATTTGTTGGTCTGCGAGACGTCAAAAAGCTTTTCGTTTTGCGCCTCGTACGACTCGATGGTATCGTTCACGGTCTTAAGGTCAAAGGAGGAACGGTTGAAAAGATCCTCCGCCTCGGCGATCTCGGTGCGAAGCTTATCGGTATCGTAAAGCCAAAGCTGAACGTCCACGCGCTTCTTGGTCTCCAAAAGCTCAATGGCACGCGCCGCCTTCTCGGCCTCCTTCTCCAGAGGGCCAACCTGTGCCGCAACCTCGGCAAACACGTCATTCACACGTGTCATATTTTCCTCGGTATCGGCCAAGCGACGCTCGGTCTCGGTCTTTTTGTGGCGATATTTTGCAATGCCCGAAGCATCCTCAAAGATGCTTCTTCTCTCGTCGCTCTTGCGCGAAATAATCTCGGCGATCTTACCCTGTCCGATGATCGAGTAACCGTCACGTCCGACACCCGTATTCATAAACATCTCGTAAATGTCACGAAGACGGACGGGCTGGCGGTTTATGTAGTATTCACTGTCACCCGAGCGGTAATACCGACGCGTGACCATAACCTCATCATAAGGACAGTCCAAACGGCTGAACTCGTCGCGGTTGTCAAAGGTCACCGAAACCTCCGCATAGCCCATGGGTCTGCGGCTGTCGGCACCGCCGAAAATGATGTCCTCCATCTTGCTTCCGCGAATGTTCTTGGAGGAAATTTCGCCAAGTACCCATCTCATAGCGTCGGCAATATTCGATTTTCCGCTTCCGTTGGGGCCGACGATGACCGTAGCACCCGCCTCAAAGGTGAGCTTGGTCTTGTCGGGGAAGGATTTAAAGCCTTGAAGCTCCAAAGATTTCAGATACAAGAGAGCGTCCTCCTAAATTAATCGTTATACTCAATTATTATATTATAACTCAAAACTTCAATTTTTTCAAGGATTTTTAGCCGTTTTAGCGAATATTTTTTCAAAATTCTCTCATAATTTTTCCGTTTTTGCCCCACGGCCTTGGATACCGCCCCTTTTGCGACATAAACGGTAAGATTTTTGCCGGCAAGATCGCCCATTTCATCGAGTTTTTCACAAAGCAAGTCGTAATATAACTCCCCCATGGCAAGCTCCCCGATGGCACTGTGATTGGCACCGCCAAAAACCTCACTTGAAGCAAGCTTCTCGGACGCGCAAAGCCCCACGCGAATGCAGGGCACGTCATGCTCCACGAAAACGCGAAGCGCAATTTTTGTCCGCTCTATTGCATCGGCTTCATCCAACATTTTATAGTTCCCCGACTCCGCCATTTCGCAAAGCTCGGTACCGCGAAACACCACCGTCGGATAGATGCGAACCGCGTCCACCGCAAGCTCACAAAGCCGCTCGGCCGTGGCTTTTTCTTTCGCGGCCGAGGAAGCGGGAAGACCGATCATCATCTGTCCCACAAGCGAAAAGCCATATTCCTTCACGAGCTTACAAGCCCTTTCGGCACAGGCCGCGTCGTGTCCTCGCTTGGTGCTTTGCAAGACACCGTTGTCCATGCTCTGAAGGCCAAGCTCGATATGCGTTACTCCGTACGCGCGCAGAATATCCAACACCTCACGGTCAATATAATCGGGGCGTGTGGAAAGGCGAATTCCTTTGACTCTCCCCCCGTCCACGTATTCCTTGGCAAGCGCAAGAAGTCGGCACATGAGCGAGCGGTCAATGCCGGTGAACGAACCGCCAAAAAACGCAATTTCCGTCTCGGTCTCGCCGTCGATCGTTGCCAGCGTTTTTTCAATTTCTTGGCGCACCGCTTCTTCTCGAAATTCGGTTTTTCCCGAAATCGATCGCTGGTCACAGAACACGCAAGCGTTGGGACAACCCATGTGCGGGATAAAAATCGGTATATTTGCGTGCTTCATCTCGGCACCTCCCTTCATCAAAGAAAGGGGAACGCTCGGTTCCCCTTGACACCGTTTCTACGGTCAGTTCTCGCCAAACAGAGCAAGTCCCTCTTTGGCGGCGTTTTGCTCGGCTTCCTTTTTCGTCCGTCCCGAGCCTTTGCCGATCACGTTGGAGTTGAGTCGCGCCTCCACCGTATACACCTTGTTATGATCGGGACCGCTTTCGCCCACCACGGCGTATTCGAGAAAGTCTCCCTCGGTCTGCTGAACGAACTGCTGAAGCGCGGTTTTGAAGTCACTTCCATGTCCGATCTCCTTGACCTTCACCTTCACGCGCGGCATCAAAAAGCGCGAGACGACCGCCTTTCCCTCGCCCTCCGCGTCCAAATACATGGCCGCAAGAAGCGCCTCGAAGGCGTTCTCAAGAATCTTATCGTTCTCTCTGCCGCCGTTCTTTTCCTCGCCGTTGCCGAGAAGCAAATACTCGCCAAGACGTATGCCGCGGGCAAGATCCGCAAGCGTTCGGCCGCAGACCAGCTCCTTGCGAAGCTTGGTAAGCTCGCCCTCGGGAAGATAGCGGTTTTCCTTAAAAAGATACTCGCTGACAATAATCGAAAGCACCGAGTCCCCAAGGAACTCAAGTCTCTCGTTACAGTTCACCGATATTTTTTTCGCCCTCAACTCATTGGAATACGAGGAGTGCGTGAGCGCCGTTTGGAGAAGTTCTTTTTTTCGGAAGCTATATTCGATCGCGCGCTCCAGCTCCGTAATATCCTTTGATAACATATTTCCTGTCCTGTTCCGATCTCAAAATTCTTATTTTTCCGAGGTGTCCTCGTGCTCGCGGTCCTCGGCCTCCTTGGCCGCCTTTTTAGCCGCCGCAAATTCCGCCGCCGCGTCGGCAATGTCGTAAAGTATACCCGAATTGCCGTAAGCAATGGCCTGTCGAATCGCGTTCTTAAAAGCGTTGGCGTTCGACGAGCCGTGCGCCTTGATCACGGGACGCGAAATGCCAAGAAGCGGCGCGCCGCCGTGCTCGGTGGCGTCAAATCTCTTCTTAAAATTACCCACGCGGTTCTTCACCATAAGTGCCGAAACCTTTGTAAGCGCATTGGCATAGAAAATATCCTTCATCGAGTGCATCAGAAGCTTGCTGACGCCCTCAATGGTCTTGAGCACCACGTTACCCGTAAATCCGTCGGTCACAAGCACGTCGCACACGTTTTGCGGAATCGCGTTTCCTTCCACGTTTCCGATAAAATGAATGCGATCACACGCCGAAAGTCTCTTATAAGCGGCGATCTGAAGCTCGGTTCCCTTGCATTCCTCGGTGCCGTTATTGAGAAGTCCCACGCGAGGTGCCTCCAGCTTATACATCTTTTTCATATAAGCCGAGCCCATCACGGCAAACTGCTCCAAATACTCGTCGTTCACCACGACGTTTGCACCGCAATCCAAGAGAAGCAAAGGCGGATCGGTGGGAAGCATCATGGCAAGCGCCGCGCGCTGAATGCCCTTGATCTTACGCACGATAAGCGTAGCGCCCGTAAAGAGCGCACCCGTATTGCCCGTACTGACAAAAGCGTCGCCCTTGCCCTCGGCAAGCAGACGAAGCCCCACACTCATCGAGGAATCGCTTTTGGCTCGCACTACCGACAAAGGATCGTCTTCCATCCCGATTACCGTTTCGGTATGTACGATCTCAAAGCGCCGCAGATCCAGACCGTTTTCCTCGGCTATCTTTTCAATTTGAGGCTTGTCACCCACGAGAATATAACTCGCGTTATATTCCGCGGCCGCCGCACACACGCCCTTGACTGTCTCAAGCGGTGCGTTATCGCCTCCCATTACGTCTACGATAATTCTCATGTTTCTCCTAGATCGTTTCTTCGTTTTATTTTAAATCTGGCAAACGCTTCTCGATCTCCTCAAGTGCGCGTTTTGCCACCACCTCGTATCTTGCCACCTTGCCGCCCTTCACGCGTTCGGTCAGCGGCTCCACGATGCCGAAATTGGCATTCATCGGGACAAACGCACCCACGGCACCGTTCGCCACGAAATGCGCCATCGCGCCGATCATAGTCGTGCGCGGGAAGACGATCGGTTCCGCGCCAAGCACGCGCCGAGCGGCGTTAAGTCCTGCCACAAAGCCCGAGCCAGCCGATTCGATATAGCCCTCCACACCCGTCATCTGTCCGGCAAAAAAGACGTCGGGACGCGCCTTCATCGCGTAGCACGCGTCAAGGATCTCGGGCGAATTGAGGTAGGTGTTACGGTGCATAATGCCGTAACGCAAAAATTCGGCGTTCTCAAGGCCGGGGATCATGCGAAATACCCTTCTCTGCTCGGGAAAGGTCAGATGCGTCTGAAAGCCGACCAGGTTATACATCGTTCCCTCGGCATTTTCACGGCGAAGCTGAACCACGGCATAGGACTCCTTGCCCGTACGGTCATCCACAAGCCCAACGGGCTTCAATGGGCCGTAGCGAAGCGTGTCGCGGCCGCGTTTTGCCATTTCCTCTACGGGCATACAGCCCTCAAAGACCTTCAGCTCCTTTTGCATTTCACGGTCAAAGTCCTTAAGCTCCGCCTCGTCAGCCGAGATCAGTACCTCGTAAAAGGCCTCGTACTGCTCCTTCGACATCGGGCAGTTGATATAGTCGGCGTCTCCCTTGTTATAGCGCGAGGCAAAAAAGGCAGTTTCCATATTGATGCTCTCGGCGTCCACGATGGGCGCTGCGGCATCGAAGAAATGCAGTCCTCGGCACCCAAGCTCGTTCTCGATATACGATGCCATCTTGTCCGAGGTAAGAGGCCCCGTCGCCACGACGGTGACGGTATCCTCCTCTATATTATACACTTCTGCAGGAATAATATCAATATTTTTATGATTTTTAATCTTTTCCGTGATATAAGCGGAAAACAAATGACGGTCAACGGCAAGCGCCGAGCCCGCAGGCACGCGCGTCGCGTACGCCGCCTCCATAATGAGCGAGCCCATACGGGAAAGCTCCTCCTTGAGAAGTCCCACGGCGTTCGTCACGCGATCCGAGCGCAGAGAATTCGAGCAAACAAGCTCGGCAAACTGCGGCGAATGGTGGGCGGGGGTGTACTTTTCGGGCTTCATCTCATAAAGCTCGACCTTCACGCCGCGCTCCGCGATCTGCCACGCCGCCTCACACCCCGCAAGTCCCGCGCCGTAAACACGAACGGTATCTCTCATTCTTCCGCTTCGCCTTCCTCAAGCTTCTTCTTGAAGCCGCATTCCGCGTTGTGACAGATCAGCATCGCGGTCTTTCCCTTCTTGCGATAGAGAATCTCCCCACAGTTCGGGCATTTTTCGGCCACGGGCATATCCCATGTGGAGAAATCGCACTTGGGATAGGTTTCACAGCTATAGAACAGGCTCTTGCCGCCTCTGCCGTAACGCTTGAGAATGGCCGATCCGCACTTGGGACACGGCACGTCAAGCGCCTCGGTCTTTTGCTTGGTGAAGCGACAGGTCGGGTAGTTGGCACAGGCGTAGAAGTCGCCAAACGGGCCCTTTTTCAAGATCATATCGCCGCCGCACTTCTCGCACTTAAAATCAGCCACCACGGGCTTTTCCTCAGGCGTCTTTGCCTCAAGGGGCTTGGTGTTGCGGCAGGTGGGATAGTTGGGACAAGCGGCAAATTTACCAAAACGGCCGCTCTTTACGATCATCTTGGCACCGCACTTGTCGCAAATAATGTCGGTCTCCTCCACGGGAACCTCCACCATAGCCGTGCCGATATTCTTCTCGGCCTCGGCCAATTCCTTGGAAAATCCTCGCCAGAAATCCGCGAGCACGAGATCGAGCTCCTGCTTACCCTTTTCGATGTTATCCAGATCGTCCTCAACGTCGGCGGTAAACTGATAGTCTACGATGTCCGAGAAGTTTTCCTTCATAATGCGGATCATGACCTCACCGAGCGACGTGGGAACGAAGGCCTTATTTTCCTTGGCTACATAGTTTCTTGCCAAGATCGTCGTAATGGTCGGGGCGTAGGTGCCGGGACGGCCGATTCCCTTTTCTTCCAGGAACTTAATGAGCGACGCCTCGTTATAGCGAGGCGGTGCCTCGGTAAAGTGACGCGCGGGCTCGTTCTTTTCGGAAGCCAGCATCTGTCCCTCGTGAATGTCGGGAAGACGGATATCGCGCACCTCGCGGATCTCGTCGGCCGCGGTGCTCACTTCCTCCTCGGCCTCCTCGTAAACCGCCATATAGCCGCGGAAGGCCACCGAATAACCGCTCGCCTTGAAGATATAGTCTCCGCAAGCAAATTCAGCATTTACGGTATCCAACACGGCCGCTTCCATCTGGCTTGCCACAAAGCGATCCCAGATCAGCTTATACAGGCGATACTGGTCGCTCGTCAGATACTTCTTGATCATCTGCGGCTCAACCGAAACGCGCGCGGGACGAATTGCCTCGTGTGCGTCCTGTGCGCCCGAGCGCGACTTATAAACGCGAGGCGTTTTGGGGCAGAATTTATCTCCGTACTTCTCACGGATGAGCGCCATGGCCTCACTCTGCGCGTCGGCCGAAACTCGCTGCGAGTCGGTACGCATATAGGTAATAAGACCCTGCGTGCCGCCAAGCTCGCTTCCGATATGAATACCCTCGTAAAGCTCCTGCGCCACGCGCATGACGCGCGAGGACTGGAAATTCAGCTTCTTCGAAGCCTCCTGCTGCAGCGTGGAGGTCGTGAAGGGGGGCATGGGGAGCTTTTTGCGCTTGGAGCGCTTCACCTGATTGACACGGAAATCCTTGCCCTCCATAGCCGAGAGAATGGCGTTTGCCTCTTTTTCGTTCGCGATCTTGATCTTGCCCTTGGCGTCACCGTAAAAATGAACGGGAAACACCTTGCCATCGTCCGCCACCAAGAAGGCGTCGATCGTCCAATATTCCTCGGGCTTGAACGCGCGGATCTCCTCCTCGCGATCTACAATGATACGGGTAGCCGCCGACTGCACGCGTCCTGCCGAAAGGCCGCTCTTAACGTTCTTCCAAAGGAACGGCGAGAGCTTATAGCCAACGATACGGTCAAGAATTCTGCGCGCCTGCTGGGCGTTGACCAGATTCATGTCGATATTCCGCGGCTCCTTGATCGAAGCCTTTACGACCGTGGGCGTGATCTCGTTGAAGCTGACGCGAAGCGTCTTCTCCACGGGAATGCCGAGCGTGGTGGCAAGATGCCACGCGATTGCCTCTCCCTCACGGTCAGGGTCGGTTGCAAAGTCGGAGGCCAAG
>JAZTWS010000257.1:0-2961 GCA_045636005.1 Eubacteriales bacterium
ACCCTCGACGTAAGCCTTGGTCAGCGTCATGCGCTTCTGGGCCTGCGTACCCGTCTTATCCGAGCAAATGACCGACGCACCGCCAAGCGTCTCCACGGCGGGCAGACGGCGAATGAGCACGTTTTTCTTAACCATGCGCTGCACGCCGATCGAAAGCACGATGGTAACGATAGCGGGAAGTCCCTCGGGGATCGCCGAAACGGCAAGCGAAACGGCCGTCATAAACAAATGCATGATCTCAAGGCCATTGATAAGTCCGACCACAAAGATAATCGCGCAGGCGGCAAGAGCCATGAAGCCAAGATATTTACCAAGCTGTGCACGCTTCTGCTGAAGGGGAGTCTGCGTGTCCTCCTCGCTATCCAGAAGGTTTGCGATCTTACCCATCTCGGTATCCATACCCGTAGCGGATACCACGGCAAGCGCGGTTCCGTAGGTGATGCTACAACCCGAGAACACCATGTTGGTGCGGTCACCGATCGGCGCGTTCTCGTCCACCACCACGGTAGCGTCCTTCTCCGAGGGTACCGACTCACCCGTAAGGGCGGCCTCCTCGGATTTGAGGCTCACGCTCTGCAAAAGGCGCGCATCGGCAGGAACAAAGTCGCCTGCCTCCAGCTTGATGATGTCGCCCGGCACGAGCTCGGAAGCGTCGATCACCATTTCCACACCGCCGCGGATCACGCGGGCGTGCGGTGCCGACATATTTTTGAGGGCGTCCAGCGCCTTTTCGGCCTTGCCCTCCTGATATACGCCCATAATGGCGTTCAAAATGACGATGAGAAGTATGAGACCGGGCTCAAAAAGCTCGCCCCAATTCTGCTCCACACAGATCAGAACGAAGGAAACAACGGCCGCGATCAACAGAATGATGATCATGGCGTCCTTGAACTGATCGAGGAAACGCTGCATCGTCGTCTTTTTCTTCTTTTCCTTTAACTTGTTTACTCCGTATTTTTCACGGCGAAGAGCTGCCTCCTCCACCGTAAGACCCAGCTCGGGGCTTACGTCAAGAGCCGACAGAACCTCTTCCTTTGACTTGTTATGCAAAAGCATTCTCGGTTCTCCTTATCTTTTTTACGCCTTTTCGGCGCATACTAAACAATATTATATTATATACACCAAATTCTGTCAAGAGGGGAATTTTCACGAAAAAGCATTTTTACATTTTTTTCATTTTTGTAGAAAAAATTTCTTGCTATTCGATAGGTTTTGTGTTATAATAAAAAACGAAAAAATCCGCAGGAAATATAAAAGGAGAAAAATCCATGAGCAATCAAATGAGACCCGAAACGATGGAACGAATCACCACCTCTGCACAGGCACAGGCCTTTATCGACGAGCAGGTTGCCGAAATCCGCAAGCAGGTGGGCAGTAAGCGCGTGCTTTTGGCACTTTCGGGCGGCGTGGATTCGTCGGTCGTTGCCGCGCTTCTTATCAAGGCGATCGGCAAGCAGCTCGTTTGCGTTCACGTAAACCACGGCCTTATGCGCAAGGGCGAGAGCGAGCAGGTCATTGAGATCTTCGGCAAGGAGCTTGACGCCAACCTTGTGTACGTTGACGCCACCGACCGCTTCCTTGACCTTCTTGCAGGTGTATCCGAGCCCGAAAAGAAGCGTAAGATCATCGGTAAGGAATTTATTGAGGTATTTGCCGACGAGGCAAGAAAGCTTGAGGGCGTTGAATTTTTGGCGCAGGGTACCATCTACCCCGATATTCTTGAGAGCAT
Organism: Eubacteriales bacterium; assembly: GCA_045636005.1. GTDB lineage: Bacteria > Bacillota > Clostridia > Oscillospirales > CAG-272 > RGIG8775. The sequence goes on from JAZTWS010000257.1 coordinate 1,730, forward strand.
CAAGCAGGCCGAAGGTAAGAAGGCCGTTAAGTCGCATCATAACGTCGGCGGACTTCCCGAGGACCTCAAGTTTGAGCTTGTGGAGCCCCTGAAGCTTCTCTTTAAGGACGAGGTGCGCGTGGTAGGCGAGACGCTCGGTCTCCCGCACGCTATGGTATACCGTCAGCCCTTCCCCGGCCCCGGCCTTGGCGTTCGTTGCCTGGGTGCCATCACGCGTGACAGACTCGAGGCACTCCGCGAGGCAGACGCGATTCTTCGTGAGGAATTTGATAAGAACGGCCTTGCCGGTAAGGTTTGGCAGTACTTCATCGCCGTTCCCGACATCAAGTCGGTCGGCGTGAAGGACGACAGCCGCTACGAAGGCTGGCCCGCCATCATTCGCGCAGTCAATACCAAGGACGCCATGACCGCCACCATCGAGGAGATTCCCTATGCGGTTCTCCACACCGTCACCGCCCGTATCACAAACGAAGTCGAGGGCATCAACCGCGTCCTCTACGACCTCACTCCCAAGCCCACGGGAACGATCGAGTGGGAATAATACCATCAACGTTATAGTGGCTTGAAACCCCTTGTTTTAAGCCACTTTTTCAAAATTAAAATCTGTGAGGACAACGTATGAACAAAAAATTCAGCAAATTCTTTTACGTCTCCGTACATATTTTGGAATATCTGATCGCCATACTTACCATGGTGGTTCTCATCGGCATGCTGGCCTTTGAGATCTACAAGATGTTCACGGTCGGCGGTTATTTTGCTTCGGCCGACACCTATCTGAAAAGCATTCTGACCATCGTGGTCGGCCTTGAGTTTGTGCGAATGCTCATCAACCTCACCCCCGCGAACACGCTGGAGGTACTGATCGTGGCGATCGCGCGACAGGTCATCGTCAATCACGAGAGCGCGCTGAGCAACATCGCCTGCGTGCTTTGCATCGGCGGACTTTTTGCCATTCGCAAGTTCCTCATTTCGAAAAACGACTTCAAAAAGGAGCTTTCGGAGAACGGTGTGAGCGACGACACAACCAAATGACAACCGCACAGAATAAAAATCCCCCCGCATAGCGAGGGGATTTTTTCGAGCTTCAAGCTATAACTCTTATCTGCTCTGATTGTTGCTCTGACGGTTCTGGCTGTTGTTGTTCTGGTTGTTGTTCTGGTTGTTGTTCTGGCTATTGTTGTTCTGATAGTTGTTATTCTGATTGTTATTCTGATTGTTATTCTGATTGTTAT
>JAZTWS010000258.1:0-6164 GCA_045636005.1 Eubacteriales bacterium
GTCAAGGGCATAGTCCTCCATGGCGGGATACAAGATCTCCTCAACCGAACGGGAAAGGCGATGGATCTCGTCGATGAAAAGCACGTCGCCCTCTCCGAGATTGGTGAGGAGCGCCGCAAGATCACCCTGCTTTTCGATCGCGGGGCCCGACGTGATGCGGAGATTGACGCCCATTTCGGCGGCAATGTTGCCCGGAAGCGGGCTCTTACCAAGACCGGGCGGGCCGTAGAGCAGCACGTGGTCAAGCGACTCACCGCGCATCTTGGCGGCATCCATCGAAATTTTCAGGTTTTCCTTGACCTTTTCCTGTCCGATGTATTCGTCAAGCCTTTTGGGGCGAAGCGAAAGCTCGGTGTCCGAGTCGTTGGCGGTATAGGAGGAGGTCATAAAACGGTTTTCAAGATCCATTTCGTCCGAATCGTAAAAGTCCATTGCTGTTCTCCTTCCGTTTTACATATGTCTCATCAGTTTTTTGAGGGCAAGCTTCACGAGGTCGCCCGAGGGAAGCGAGGGGTCGAGCCCCTGCAAAGCACTCGTTGCCTCACTGCGATTATAGCCAAGCACCATGAGTGCGTCGAGTGCCTCCGAGAGCGCACCCTTTTTCATCGACGTACCAACCGAGGCGGTATTGGCCGATGCCAACGTGTCGGTATCGGTGTCCTTCAGCATCTTATCTTGAAGCTCCAAAATGATCCTTGCCGCCGTTTTTGCACCCACGCCGCTTGCCTTGGCGATCGCCTTACTGTCGCCCGTGCAGACGGCAAGAGCGAATTTTTCGGGAGTCAGGATCGAGAGGATGGCCATGGCGGCCTTGGGGCCAACGCCCGAAACGCTGATCAGCATACGGAAGGCCGAAAGCTCCTCCTCGGTCGAGAAGCCGAAAAGCTCCACGTCGTCCTCGCGCACAGCCATATAGGTGTAAAGCCGCGTTTTGTCGGTCTTGGCTTGGGAAAGTCTTTCGTGCGTGGTGCCGCTTACGGTCAGCTTGTATCCCACGCCACCTACGTCCACAACGGCAAAGGTTGGCTCCAAAAGAGCAATGGTACCTTGAATATAATAGAACACGGTAGTAGTCCTTTCGTCAGATTTTCTTTTTACGCTTGCGCTCAAGTAAGCAGTCTGCGGTGAGAATGCCGCCGTACACCAAGAGCGAGCCAAGCGAGATATACGCGCCGATCTTTACGATACGAGGTGAGTAGGTCATCTCCACCGTATGCTCGCCGCGCCCCTCAATTTCGAAGGAAACGAGCGCGTCGAGAGACTTTACGATCGGTACCGGCTTGCCGTCCACCTTGATCTGCCAGCCCTCGTCATAGGGAATGGTGGTGAAGATCGAGGTCTCTGGTTTGGAGGTGGTAAGGGTGCCTTGGAAATGCGTTTCGGAGAATTCTTCGATTTGATACTGTTCCTTTGCAAGAATTTCCATAGCGTTTGCAAAGGCTTCGGTGTCAAAATAATACAGAATATGCTCGTCGTTCTTGATATAAAGATTTTCGCCCGTTAAGGTCATCTTGACGGCGACATTGCTTCCTGCACTCCGCAGGCCAAGGGCCTTGATGCGATCCGAGTCGCTTGCCATAAATTCCTCGTAAGCCTCATCGTTGACCGAAAGCTTGACCTCACGCGGATAGACCGAGGGCGCGTAGAAATAGAGAAGCGCATCCTTGGGCATGACGATGTTAAAGAGCGCGTAGGTCGAAGAATCTCCTTCGCCGTCGTCCTTGTAATGTGTGTGGCCGGCAATGGTTCGCTTTTGGCCGTTGGTATAAGTGGATGAAATCTCAATCGGAACGAATACTTCAACGGGGCGTTCGGCGCCTATCATAGCGGTGATCAGTGCATTGAGGCGATCGAAGGGAGAGGCGTACAAAACGATGGGATCGCCCTCGTCGGTGGTTTTGGTGAATTGGAAATCGGTTAGCGCGTCGTCCACTGCATACGCAAGCGAAAGGGCGTAGGGGTTGTAGTAGGCGGTGAAGTGCGCGTTTTCCTTGTAGAATTCGCTCAAAAGCTTTTGCGCGTCCTCGAGTGCCATGCTCTCGTTGTAGTTGGCCTTGGTCTCCTTGATGTTTTTCTCGCAGAGGATATATTTGAGACCGAGCAGGGAGTCGCTCAAGGGGTTGCCGCCGAGATAACGGGAAAGATGCGATTTGGACGAGTAGCCCATTTCGTAAAGGAAGGCGATGGTCTCCTTGTTTAGCGTGGAGGTCGAGTTGGAGATGCCGCGCATACCGAGTGCCATATTGTCATTGGTCTTGCGGTAGGTGGTCTTTTCCATGCGGTAGAAGGAGGTATCGCTTGCCTGTATTTCGTTTACAAGCGGACGCACCTTGGCAATATAGTCGTTATAGGAGCTATAGGTGGAATACACGACGTCGTAATCGAGGCTGGTCATGTGAATGATGCCGTTTCCAAAGGCCTCAAAGCAGACCAGCATCAGAAGGACGGTTGCCATATTCCGTCTTGCCTTCGCAGAGTGCGCACGCATCAAAAGGGACAGAACGGCGCAAAGGAATAAGATCATGGCAAGCGAAAGCAATACCGTGCGAAGCGGATCCAGGCGGCCTTCCTCAAAGCCGTACTTGCCGTCAAGCACGAAGTTTTCGTAGTTGAATTTTTGAAGCACCATAACGAGTAGAGAAAGCGTGGTGCCGACGGTTAAGAGCGCCTTGGCCGAATGGGATCGAAGCTCCCGAAGTCCCTTGTGTGCTAAAGTCAAAAGGAAGAAGCAAAGCATGAAGCTATAGCGGTAATTGAGCCAGTTGGGCTTGGCAAAGCCGTGCCACACGAGGTCAACGGGATTTATAGCGAAGCTTAACATAAAGACGGCAACGAAAAGCGAGGAAACCAGCTTTTCGCGTAGCGTGACCTTTTTACACAGATAATAAAAGGGAAGCATAAGCAGCGTAAGAACACCGCAGTAGATAAAGGGAAGTCCCTCGGGACGAACTGTGTCGTAGGTGCCCGGTAGAAGCTTGACGAAAAGATCGGCAATGTCGAAGCGCAAGAAGAAGCTCCAGCTTGGATTGGAAAAGGTGTTTTTACCAAAGGACAGCGAGTATACGGCGGCAAGAAGAATGACCGCGGCGATACCGACGGCAAGCAACGAGGAACCCGCGATCCTACCGAGCGAACGAAGAAAATGCTGCTTTTCATCAAGCGGATTGAAATCTTTCTCGCCCATATGTGCCAAATAATAATAGAAGAAGTACAACACCACATAGATGCAGACCATGTAGCCGATATAAAAGTTGCTGGCCAGCGTGAGTGCAAGCAGGGGAATATAAAGCTTGTACTTCTTGTGCTTGATCATTTTCTCAATGAGAAGCGACAAAAGCGGAAGCCACATCAGCGCGTCGATCCACATCGAATTGTGCTGATGCACGATGGCGTACGACGAGAGCGCGTAAAGCACCGAGAAGGTCCAAACCGCATATTTGTTCGGGCGGCGCGTGGTCTTGTGAAGGTAGTAGCCGAAGGTCAGTCCCGAGATGCCGGTCTTCAAGAGGAAAACGAAGAGAAGTGCCTCAAGAATACGGGATTGCGGGAATAAGCAGACAATGTAGGAAAAGGGGCTTGCCACATAGTAGGCGTATATGCCGAGAAATTCACCGCCGAGCGAGCGTGAGAAGGAGTAAAGCAGACTCTTGTCACCCCAGATCGCGTTGCGAAGCGCCTCATAAAAATAGACGTACTGTCCGTTGAGATCCAGCACCAAAACGCTCTCGTCTCCGAAGGGGTGTACGCCCTTGACGAGATAGACGAGATACATGACGGCAACGGGAAGCAGGAAGCAGAGCGCAAGATACGCGTAGGGCTTGCGCTTCAGGTTGTCAAGCCGATCTCCCATGCACCGTACGATATTCTTTTTGCATTTTGCGGAATTTTTATTGGCAGTCATTTTTTTCGCCGCTTTCCGAAGCCTTTTGCAGCTTCTTGATGGATTTTTCAAATTTTACGCGCTCAAGCGTGAGGTCACGCCCGCAACCGAGGCAGATGGCGCGCACGTCACTTCCGACGCGAAGAATGCGAAACGAGGAGGAACCGCACGGATGCTTTTTTTTCATTTCGGCAATATCGCCCACTGTGAGTTTGATGATATTCATTCGGCTACCTCCTCAAAATATAAATATATATTTCAATATACCATAATTTCCCGAAAAAGTCAACTTGAATTCATGATTTTTCACAAAAAAGAAAAATCTGTTTGACTTGTTCATATTCTTGTGATATAATTTAAGATGGCTTATTATGAAACAAGATAAAAAGGAGGGCGGCTATGCGAATTTTGGGTATTGACCCCGGTATTGCCATCGTGGGCTGGGGCGTGATCGAATATAGCGGAAACCGTTTCCGTACGCTTGGTTACGGCTCTCTGCAAACGCCGTCCACCATGTCCACCGAGCAACGACTCGTGGAGATCTATCGGGGAATGGGCGAGCTGATTGACGCGTATAAGCCCGACTGTATGTCGATCGAGGAGCTTTTTTGGAATACCAATCAGACCACGGGTATTCGTGTCAGCGAGGCGCGCGGCGTCATTCTTCTTTCCGCGGCGCAAAAGGAGATCGACATTTTTGAATATACGCCGCTTCAGGTCAAGCAGGCGGTTGTGGGCTACGGCCGCGCCGAAAAGAAGCAGATCATTTCTATGGTGACCATGCTTTTGGGGCTTGAAAAGCCGCCGAAGCCCGACGATACGGCCGACGCGTTGGCACTTGCGATATGCCATGCGCATAGCGGTTGCTCCCGCCTTGCCGACTATTACAACAAGAAATAAGAGGATTTACTATGTGGTATTCACAGAATTGGAAAGACTATGAATTGATCGATACCTCCGAGGGGGAGCGCCTTGAGCGTTGGGGCGAATATCTTCTCATCCGTCCCGATCCCCAGATCGTTTGGAAAAACGAAAAGAAAAGCCCGCTTTGGAGCCGCGCGGACGCGACCTATAAGCGTTCGTCGGGCGGAGGCGGCGGTTGGAAAAACAGCCGCGTGCCTGAACAGTGGCGCATTGGCTACGGCGATCTGCGTTTCGTTGTTCGTCCCACGGGCTTTAAGCATACGGGACTTTTTCCCGAGCAGGCGGCAAATTGGGATTGGTTTTCCGAGCTTATTCGCGGTGCGGGACGTCCCATTAAGGTCTTGAATCTGTTTGCCTATACGGGTGGTGCCACCGTGGCGGCGGCCAAGGCGGGTGCCTCGGTCTGCCACGTGGACGCGGCCAAAGGTATGGTCTTACAGGCGAAGGAAAATGCGGCACTCAGCGGTCTTGCCGACGCGCCCATTCGCTATATTGTGGACGATTGCAAGAAATTTGTCGAGCGTGAGATCAAGCGCGGCAACCGCTACGACGCGATCATTATGGATCCCCCCTCGTACGGCAGAGGCCCCTCGGGCGAGGTCTGGAAGATTGAAGATAATATCGATGAGTTTGTGGCGCTGGTTGCCAAGGTGCTCTCGGACGAGCCTCTCTTTTTCCTGCTCAATTCCTACACGACGGGACTTTCGCCCCTGACCATGAGTTATATTTTACAGCTTCGCCTCGGCCGTCGCTTTGGCGGCAAACTGGATGCAGGTGAGCTTGCGCTTCCCGTAACGCAGACGGGCGGCTTCTTGCCCTGCGGCGCAAGCGTGAGATGGTCGGCAAAATAAACACGAAAACGGTACTGAATTATGAGTGAAGCCTTTATCAAAATCGAAAATTTAAGCTATGCTTACAACGAGGACGAGGGAAGAAGCGTCCCCGTGCTTCGTGACGTCTCGTTGGAGATAAAACGTGGCGAATACGTGGCGATCCTCGGCCATAACGGTTCGGGTAAATCCACGCTCGCCAAGCTTTTGAACCTGATCTTAACGCCAACGGCGGGGCGCATTGTGATAGACGGTATGGATATTACGGCACCTGACCTTTCGGAAGACGAACTTTATGCGCTTCGTCGCAAGGTCGGCATGGTGTTTCAGAATCCCGACAATCAGCTCGTTGCCACCATCGTGGAGGAGGACGTAGCCTTCGGCCCCGAAAATCTCGGACTGCCGCAGGAGGAGATCCGACGCCGCGTTGACGAGGCACTTGCCACGGTCGGTATGTCGGAGTATGCCGATCACGAGCCGCATCGTTTGTCGGGTGGACAGAAGCAGCGCATCGCGATCGCGGGCATTAT
>JAZTWS010000259.1:0-1888 GCA_045636005.1 Eubacteriales bacterium
GTGCGAGCTTGTGCTACGGATCGCCCCGCAGAGTTTCGCTCCTTTCGCTGCGTGGGCAATCCGTTTTTTATTACTGACGAAGGAGGTTGAAACGATGAGCGAAGAAAAGAAACCGCGCACGGATCCACCGCGCAAAACGCAGACACCGCGTAGGCGCCAAGCGAGTGGATATGGCGACGCGGGTGCAAGTCAGGCACGCCGAGCGTTGCAAGGCTTCCTTGCAAAAAGCGGTGCTCCGTCAGAGGACATCGACTTTCATAACTATACGTTGCGTCAGCGTGGCAGAATGCTTTATATGTCCTCGCCTGTCGCAGCCGCCGCTATCAATACAAACAGAACTAAGGTTGTCGGTACCGGCTTGTATATGAAATGCGCTATTGACCGCGAAACTCTTGGTCTTTCCGAGGAAGCGGCAAAAGAGTGGCAAAGAAAAACCGAAAAGGAATTCAGAATGTGGGCGAGCGACAAGCGAAAATGCGACGCGCTTGGTCTGAACAACTTTTGGGGATTGCAACAGCTTGTTATCAAGTCGTGGCTGATGTCGGGAGATGTCTTTTCTCTGCATAAGAGATACAAGGCAACACCGATGAACCCTTACTCTCTCCGTCTGCACATCATCGAGGCTGACAGGATCAGCACCCCGATTGATATGGTAAAGACGGTCAATCCGACCAACACGCAGGGTGTTAACCCTACGACCGGGAACAAAATCTGCGACGGCGTGGAGGTTGACGAGAACGGTTGCGTTGTTGCTTACTACATTCGCAACACCTATCCGTATCAAGTCACCGCCGAGAAAACGACGTGGCAGCGTGTCCTCGCGGTAGGCGAAAAGACAGGACTGCCGAACATTCTGCAGATTATGGCATCGGAGCGCCCCGATCAATACCGAGGCGTTACGTATTTGGCACAGGTCATTGAGCCGCTTTTGCAGTTGCGTAGGTATACCGAGTCAACGCTAATGGCCGCGTTGGTGCAATCGTTCTTTACGGCGTGGATCACCACTCAAACCGAGCATAGCGAGATACCTTTCAACGAGGTCGGCGCAGGCGATATTGACGGCATACCCGACGACGAGCCTGACTCCATAAGCGAGGACGAAGATGAATACGAGATGGGACCTGGCACTGTTCAGCACCTTAAGGACGGTGAAAGTATCACGTTCGGAAATCCCAATATTCCGACCGCGAGCTTTGAGTCTTTCTTCAAGACGATGTGCAAGATGTGCGGTGCAACTCTTGAAATGCCTTACGACGTGCTTATTAAGGAATTCAATTCCTCTTATAGCGCGGCAAAGGGCGCTCTTGAAGAAGCGTGGGAGGCGTTCAAGATGCGTCGCGTTTGGTTGGTAGACGATTTTTGTCAGCCGACCTACGAAGCGTGGCTTGCCGAGGCGGTAGCAATCGGACGTATCAAAGCGCCCGGCTTTTTCACAGATCCTCTTATCAGAGCCGCTTGGTGCGGAACAAGATGGGATGGACCTGCACAGACTCACCTTGATCCCAAAAAGGAAGCCGACGCGAACGAGCTTGCTGTAAAGCACGGTTGGAAGACCAACGAGCAGGTAACACGCGAGTTCTATGGTGGAAACTGGGAGGAAAACATCGAAATCGTGAAACGAGAGAACGAGATGAAGCCTTCTGCGGCACCGAGCGAGCCTCCCGCGGCGCCGGCCGTACAGACTGAGCCGCCTGATCCAACGGACCCTCCCGATCCGAACCAAACGGGAAATCAAACAACAGGAGGGCAAGGTAATGCCGAATAGCACATTTACCCCGATCAACATTCGCCGCGCTTGTTACGCTATGGTGAACGAAAGCGGGAATGTTGCGGAAATCACTATGTACGGGGACATCGTGGAAAGCCAACCGATAGATTGGTGGACAGG
>JAZTWS010000260.1:0-4319 GCA_045636005.1 Eubacteriales bacterium
CGTGCTGATCGGCATCACCCTGCTGCGCGAGGGCTTGGACATTCCCGAGGTCTCCTTGGTGGCGATCCTTCACGCCGACAAGGAGGGCTTCCTCCGTGCCGAGAGGGGACTGATTCAGACCGTAGGCCGTGCCGCGCGAAACGCCGAGGGACACGTCATTATGTACGCCGACCGCATCACCGAGTCGATGGCCAAGACCATTGCCGAGACCAATCGCCGCCGCGCGATACAGGACGCCTACAATAAGGCCAACGGCATCCTTCCCAAGACGGTCGTGAAGGGCGTTCGTGACGTGATTGAGATCGGTGTGCAGGGCGAGCTTTCCGAAAATCCGAGGATCAAGGCGAAGGCCAAGGCGGGAAAGCTTACGGCCAAAGAGAAGGCAACGCTTATCGAGGAGCTTACGAAGAAGATGCACGCCGCGGCCAAGCGGCTGGACTTTGAGGAGGCCGTCGTATGCCGTGACCGCATCCGTGAGCTTGAAAATCAGAAAAAATCATAAGATATATAAGGAAGAAATATGGCAGATCAAATTGTAATCAAAGGCGCGCGCGTCAACAATCTGAAAAACGTCGACGTTACGATACCCAGGGACAAGCTTGTGGTCTTTACGGGGCTTTCGGGCTCGGGTAAGTCCTCGCTTGCCTTTGACACGCTTTACGCCGAGGGACATAGGCGTTTCGTGGAGTCGCTCTCCTCGTATGCAAGACAGTTCCTCGGGCAGATGGATAAGCCCGATGTGGATCTTATCGAGGGTCTCTCACCCGCTATTTCCATCGACCAGAAATCCACCTCCAAAAATCCGCGCTCCACGGTGGGTACGGTGACCGAGATCTACGACTATCTTCGACTGATGTACGCCCGTATCGGCGTGCCGCACTGTCCGATATGTCATAAGGAGATCCGTCAGCAGACCACCGATCAGATCATTGAGCGTATTTTGGAGCTTCCCGAGGGCGAACGCTTTATGGTATTGGCGCCCGTTGTTCGCGCCAAGAAGGGAATGCACGAAAAGGTGTTTGCCGACGCCAAAAAGAGCGGCTATTCCCGCGTGCGCGTGGACGGAAGCATTTACGAGCTTTCCGAAACGATCTCGCTCGATAAAAACATCAAACATAGCGTCGAGGTCGTGGTCGACCGCTTGGTGATGCGCGCGGATATCCGTCCGCGTCTTTCGGACTCGATCGAAAACGCGCTTCGCCTGGCTGACGGACACCTGACCGTTACGGTCATGCCGCGCGAGGCCGAGCCTTACGAGCTTGAATTTTCGCAAAGCTACGCCTGCGAGGAGCACGGTATTTCGTTTGGTGAGCTGGAGCCGCGGATGTTCTCCTTCAACAATCCCGCAGGCGCGTGCGATTTTTGTCTCGGTATCGGTGAGCTCAATAAAATATCGGTCGATAAAATGATCCCCGACCGCTCGCTTTCGCTTGACGAGGGCGCGATCGCGGTGAACGGCTTTAAGACATTGGAGGAGGAGAGCTGGAACGGCCCCTTGTTTGCGGCGGTCGGTGAGCGCGTGGGCTTTACGCTGGATACGCCGCTTGCAAAATTCTCGGAAAACGCCATGAATGCACTCCTTTACGGTACGGGTAACGAGCTATATGAGATCCGCCGCTATTTCGGTGGGCAGGAATACGTGCAAAAGGTCAAGTTCGAGGGACTTGTCAAAATGGTAGAGCAGCGAATGGCGCAGGGCATGAACGCCGATTATTACGAGCAGTTCGTGGAGCAGTCGGTCTGTCCGAAGTGTAAGGGAAGCCGTCTGTCCGCCAACTCGGCGTCGGTCACGGTGGGAGGACTTAATATTCACGAGTTCTGCCTTATGCCCGTGAAAAAGGCCTTGGATTTCGTGGAAGGACTTACGCTGACCGAAAGCGAAAAGCTGATCACGAAGGACATCTTCAAGGAGATCCGCGCGCGGCTGGGCTTCCTTGTGAACGTGGGACTTGATTATCTCACACTTTCGCGCAAGGCGGGAACGCTGTCGGGCGGCGAGCTGCAAAGAATTCGTCTCGCCACGCAGATCGGCTCCTCGCTCGTGGGTGTGCTTTACGTTTTGGATGAGCCCAGCATCGGTCTGCACCAGCGCGACAATTCGCGCCTCATTGCCACGCTCAAGCGTTTGCGCGACGTGGGCAATAGCGTGATCGTGGTCGAGCATGACGAGGAGACCATGCTCGAGTCGGATTATATCGTGGACATCGGCCCCGGCGCCGGCATTCACGGCGGTCGCGTGGTCGCTACGGGAACGCCGAAGGAGATCATGAAATGCAAGGACTCCGAAACGGGCGCCTATCTTTCGGGGCGCAAGAGCATTCGCGTGCCGCTTGAGCGGCGTACGGGAAACGGCAACTTTTTGCGCATTTTCGGTGCGGCGCAGAACAATCTGAAAAACATCGACGTCGAGATCCCGCTCGGTTGCTTCGTCTGCGTTTCGGGTGTTTCGGGCTCGGGTAAATCCTCGCTCGTTAACGGCATTCTGTATCCCATCCTCGCAAGAAAGCTGAACGGCGCGTATATGACGTCGCCCGGCAAGCACGATCGTGTGGAGGGCGTGGAGTATTTGGACAAGGTGATCGCGATCGACCAAAGTCCGATCGGCCGCACGCCGCGCTCCAATCCCGCCACCTATACGGGACTCTTTACCGATATTCGCGATCTTTTTGCGCAAACGCCCGACGCCAAGGCGAGAGGCTATAAGTCGGGACGCTTTTCCTTCAAGGTGCGCGGCGGACGCTGCGGGGCCTGCGAGCGTGACGGTGTGAAGTGTATCGAGATGCACTTTTTGCCCGACGTCTACGTCAAGTGTGACGTCTGCAAGGGAAGACGCTACAACGCCGATACGCTGGAGGTGCTTTATAAAGGAAAGAACATTTACGACGTGCTGGAGATGACGGTGGAGGAAGGGCTTTCCTTCTTCGACGGTATGCCGCGCATTCGCCATAAGCTGCAAACGCTTTATGACGTGGGGCTTGGGTATATCAAGATCGGGCAGTCCTCCACCGAGCTTTCGGGCGGTGTGGCGCAGCGAGTGAAGCTTGCTACCGAGCTGGCGCGTCGCAGTACGGGCAAGACCGTGTATATTTTGGACGAGCCCACCACGGGACTTCATACCGCCGACGTGGCACATCTGCTTGCGGTGCTTCAGAAGCTCTGCGACGCGGGAAACACCGTTCTCGTTATCGAGCATAATCTCGACGTCATCAAGTGTGCCGACTATATTCTCGACCTCGGTTATGAGGGCGGCGACAAGGGCGGGGAGCTGATCGCCAAGGGAACACCCGAGGAAATTGCCGCCGTGGAGGCCTCGTATACGGGACAGTACCTCAAAAAACTGCTTTAAACCGAATTTATGCATACAAAAATGAATATTCATTCACAAAAACAAGAAAAAAGTGAAATTTTTTGGATTTTTATTCAACTTTTTTTCAAAAACCTATTGACAAGTGAATATTTTTGCGGTATAATGTGCGTGTTGAAAGACAAGAAACAAATTTGAACGCTTTTATTACAGAAAGGAAAAATTATCATGAAAAAAATTTTGTCTTTAGTTTTGGTCGTTCTGATGCTTGCTACGGCAGTTTGCCTTGTAGGTTGCGGCAACAAGGAAGATAACACCCTTCTTGTGTACACCGAGGCAGGCTTTGCTCCCTATGAGTTTATCTACAACAACGAGATCGTTGGCGTAGACATCGCCATCATGAAGGCCGTTGGCGAGGAGCTTGGCATGGAAGTTAAGTTCACCGACGTTGCATTTGACACCATTTGCACCTCCGTTCAGAACGGTAAGGCAGATGTCGGTGCCGCAGGTATCACCATTCGTCCCGACAGAGCTGAGCAGGTTGACTTCTCGATTCCTTACTCCTCCACCGAGCAGTACGTAATCGTTCCTGCCGCTGACGAGACCATCAAGACTCTTGAGGATCTTAAGGATAAGAAGATCGGTATCCAGAACGGAACCACCTCGGATATGCTGATTGCTGACCTTATCGCTGACGGCACACTTGGTGCAGCCGAGATCATTCCTTACACCTCTCCCGCAGTAGCCGCTGCTTCGATGAACAAGCAGACCGCCGTTGTTACCGACAAGCTGACCGCTCAGCTCATCGTTGCCAACGACAGCTCGCTCAAGGCATTCCCGCTGGTTAAGGCTGACGGAACTCCTGCCGCCGAGGTTGAGGAGTACGGCATCTGCGTACAGAAGGGCAACACCGAGCTTCTCAACGCCATCAACGAGGTTATCACCGAGCTTCTCGCAAACGGCACCATCGACAAGTGGACTGTTGAATACTCCGAGCTTGCACAGGGCATTGAAG
>JAZTWS010000261.1:0-4445 GCA_045636005.1 Eubacteriales bacterium
AAAAGACGACGATGATGGCAAGCACCAGCATTTCCGCAAAATCGTATACCGTATGCAGAAAGGGCTCTTTTTGTAGGTTGTCTTTTTTTTCTTCGTTCATAATATCCTCTTATTTTACCATTGATCCCGTCCCCTTCTTCATCTACGACTCCAATAAGGAATATGCAGGCGTGGAAAGCTTCTCGGAAGAGAGCGCAGAAAAAGCAAAAAATTACATCCAAAACGGCTACACGCTGATGGATCTTTTGGTAAAATAAGAGGATATTATGAACGAAGAAAAAAAAGACAACCTACAAAAAGAGCCCTTTCTGCATACGGTATACGATTTTGCGGAAATGCTGGTGCTTGCCATCATCGTCGTCTTTTTGCTTTTTATGAGTACCGTAAGACCCTGCCGCGTAGACGGGGACTCTATGAACCAAACACTTGCGCACAACGAAATGCTTTTGATCTCCGATCTATTTTATACGCCAAAGCAAGGCGATATTGTAGTCTTTCACCAAACGAGCGAATTGGATATGCGCTTTAATGAGCCTATCATCAAGCGCGTCATTGCGGTGGGCGGACAGTTCGTCAAAATCGAAAGTGAGCTTGGCAAGGTTTACATCTCGGATGACGATACCTTCACCGAGGACGAGGTTTTGCATGAGCCGTATATTTACCTTGAGGGCGGTGTCTTTGAAGACGACTTCGGTATTTCGGGTAAGGTCACACAAGTCCCCGAGGGCTCGGTCTTCGTTATGGGAGATAACCGCAACAATTCGGCCGACAGCCGTTACTTCGTCATTGGAACGGTGGATTGCCGCCGCATTCTCGGGCGCGTGATCCTTCGCTTGACACCTTTTAGTAAATTCGGAGCCGTACAATAAAACGAACAGGAAAAAATTATGCCATCTGAAATCATCCAATGGTTTCCGGGTCATATGGCGAAAACGCGCCGTCTGATCACCGAAAACCTCAAAAACGTAGATATCGTCATCGAGATTCTTGACGCACGTATTCCCTTCAGCTCACGGAATCCCGAAATTCATCGCTTGACCGAGGGCAAGCCGCGCCTCGTGCTTCTCAACAAGGCCTCGCTTGCCGACGCCGCACAAACGAAATATTGGTGCCATCGCTTTTCCTCGGACACCGTCTTTTGCCTGCCGACCGATTGCGTCACAGGTGAAGGCATGGCAAAGATCGCGCCCATGACCAAGGAGATCTTGGCGGAAAAGCTGGAAAAATATGAAAGCAAGGGCATGATGGGACGGAGACTGAAGGCTATGGTGCTTGGTATTCCCAACGTGGGAAAATCCTCGCTGATCAACAAGCTTGCGGGAAACCGCAAGGCCAAGGTCGAAAATCGCCCCGGTGTGACGCTGGACAAGCAGTGGTTCCAAACGGGAATCGGCGTGGACATCATGGATATGCCCGGCATTCTGTGGCCGAAATTTGACGATAAGATCATTGGCGAAAACCTCGCCGTTACGGGCGCCATCAAGGATAGCATCCTGAACATTGAGGAGATCGCACTGGCGCTCTGCACGAGACTCCGCTCCCTTTACCCCACGCTTCTCACCGCAAGATATAAGCTCGAAAGCATCGAAACATACAACGATCTTTCGGACTATGACTTGTTTGAATTGATCGGAAAAAAACGTGGCTTTTTGATTTCGGGCGGCGAGATCGACACCGAGCGAACTGCCAATATGCTTCTTGACGAGTTCCGTTCAGCCAAGATCGGAAGGATCACGCTTGACCGCGCAGAGAGCGAAAAAGGAGAGCCAAATGCTTGAATTCAATATTGAAAAGGAACTTCTTTCCGCGGGCTATCAAAGCATATGCGGCGTAGACGAGGCAGGACGAGGCCCACTTTGCGGCCCCGTGGTTGCCGCCGCCTGCATCCTTCCCATAGATTGCGAGATCGAAGGACTTAACGACTCCAAAAAATTGACCGAAAAAAAGCGTGAGCTTTTGTTTGACGTCATCACCGAAAAAGCAGTCTCCTATTCGGTGGCACACGCCACGGTCGAGGAGATCAACCGCCTCAATATTTTGGAAGCAACACTTCTTGCCATGCGGCGCGCCATTGAGGGCTTGAATATCCCCGCCGATTTCGCGCTCATTGACGGAAACGTGGGGCGCGACTTCCCTCTTCCCGTGCGCACGGTCATTCATGGCGATGCGACGTCGCCAAGCATTGCCGCCGCCTCGGTACTTGCCAAGGTGACGCGAGACCGTATGTGCGTCGAAATGGATGCGGAATACCCCGAATACGGTATTCTTCGCCATAAGGGATACGGCACGAAGGCGCATATGGACGCACTCCGCAAATACGGCCCCACGCCCATTCATCGCACGCAGTTTATCCGTTTCTTGAACGATGAAAAAGCCTGATATCACTACGACGGAGCTTGGACGCTTTGGCGAAAAAGCCGCGGCCGACTTTCTAAAGAAAAAAGGATACCGCATTCTTGAGAAAAACTACCGTGCGGGCAAAAATGAGATCGACATCATTGCCACCTTCAAAAAGGAGATCGTTTTCGTCGAGGTAAAGACGCGAACACTTTCGGCACTTGGCGATCTTCCCTACGGCGCACCGCTTGAAGCGGTAGACAACGCCAAACAAAAACGAACACTTGCGGCAGCCAGCGCATATCTATATAAAAGCGAAACCGAGCGAATGCCGCGATTCGATATTCTTGAAGTTTACTTAAAGCACCGATCGGAACTTTTCCGCCCCCTATCGGTTGAAAAGATCTGTCATATCGAGGATGCATTCGGCTCTTAAGGAGGCTCTATGCAACCAAAGCTTTTTGATCTGCATTGCGACACCGCCACCGCGCTTTTTCAAAGCGGGCAATCCTTTGACCAAAATGACTGCCAAATTTCTTTGAACCAAGCAAAAGTATTTAAAGAATACTGTCAGATCATGGCCATATGGTCGGATCAAAAACTCGATAACGAAGCGGCTTATCAAAGGTTTCTTGCCGTATCGGATTTTATCCATACGGAGCTTGAAAGGACGCGCGACTGCTTTCCGCTTTTAAAGAGCGGAGAGCAAGCCAAGTCAAGCGGTGCCTATCTCGCCGTTGAAGACGCAAGAATCCTCAACGGGATCTCCGAACGGCTCGGTATTTTGTACGAAAAAGATATTCGCATTTTAACGCTCGTTTGGAGCGGTGAAAGCTGCATTGGCGGCGCACACAACACGAGTATGGGGCTCACCGCCTTTGGCAAACAGGTGGTCAAGGATTGCTTTTCGCTTGGCATCGTGCCCGATCTTTCCCACGCCTCACCGCGAACGATCGACGAAGCGCTTGCGATTTCCGAGGAATACGGAAAGCCCGTGATCGCCTCGCACTCGAACGCCTATGCGGTCTGTCCGCATACGCGGAATCTCTCCGACCGTCACATTCTTGCCATCGGCAGATCGGGCGGAATCGTTGGCCTGTGTCTTTGTCCGTCGCATCTTGCCGCGTGCAGAACGCACGCGAACATCACTTCGGTCATGCGGCACATCGAGCATTTTTACGCGCTTGGCGGTGAAGATTTTCTCGCACTCGGTTGCGATCTCGACGGAACGGAATTGCCGCGTGGCTTTTCTTCGGTAGCCGATCTTTCCAAGATCGCCGAGGAAATGGCGAAGTATGGCTATAGTGACCAACAGATTGAAAAACTTTTTTACCGCAACGCAGAATATTTTGTAAGAAAAAATATATAAGGAGATATAAATTCAATGAAGTTTCAAAGCACAAGAGATGCAAGCGCTGCCAAGGTAAGCTCGGCGTTTGCCATTAAGCAGGGTCTTGCCGCTGACGGCGGTCTCTTCGTTCCCGAGGAGATCCCCTCACTCACCGAAAAGGAGATCGAAGCGCTCTGCGGCGACGATTATCCCACGCGTGCCGCCAAGATCCTTTCCCGTTTTTTGACCGATTATACTTACGACGAGCTTTTGGCCGACTGTAAGGAAGCCTACCGCGAGGATTCCTTCGTAGGCGGCGCCGCACCGCTCCATAAGGTGCGTGACGGTCTCTATTCGCTCGAGCTTTGGCACGGTCCTACGGCCGCTTTTAAGGATATGGCTCTTCAGATCATGCCCCGCTTGCTCTCTCGCGCACTCGTAAAATGCGGCGAGAAGCGCACGGCACTCATTCTCGTTGCCACCTCGGGTGACACGGGAAAGGCAGCGCTTGAGGGCTACAAGGACGTGGACGGCGTAAAGATCATGGTCTTCTACCCCGTTGACGGTGTCAGCCGCGTGCAAAAGCTTCAAATGGCTACCCAAACGGGAAGCAATGTCAACGTATGCGCCATTCGCGGCAACTTTGACGATGCGCAAAACGGCGTGAAGGCTATTTTCTCGAATCCCGACGCCGCCAAGAAGCTGGATGCGGACGGCTATTTCTTCTCGAGTGCCAATTCGATCAACTGGGGCCGCTTGGCACCGCAGATCGTATACT
>JAZTWS010000262.1:0-4593 GCA_045636005.1 Eubacteriales bacterium
ATCAGCTCGGCAAGCTTTTCGTACTGCTCCTTGACCACCTCAAGATCGCTCTCGGTAAGGGCGCTCGGTGAGTCGGGAGCGCAGACCACGGGCTCCATGCTAAGCTCGCGGAAGCCGAGGTCAAGCATGGTTTCGATATCCTTCAAGAAGTCGGGGTTTGCATGGGTAAACGTGCCGCGCATATAGTAATTTTTGCCGCCGCGCGCCGCCACGAGCTCTTGGAATTTGGGAACGATCTTATCAAAGCTTCCGTTGCCCGCGTAGTCCACGCGGTAGCGGTCGTGTACCTCTTTTCTGCCGTCGAGGCTGAGGACCACGTTGGCGCACTCGCGGTTGGCAAAGTCAATGACGTCCTTGTCGATCAGCACGCCGTTTGTGGTAAGCGTAAAGCGGAAATTTTTGCCCGCCTCCTTCTCGCGCTTACGCGCGTAAGCGACCAGATCCTTTACGACGTCGAAATTCATCAGCGGCTCACCGCCGAAGAAATCGACCTCAAGATTGTGGCGCGTACCCGAGTTTTCGATGAGGAAGTCGAGTGCGCGCTTACCGGTCTCAAGGCTCATGACGGCACGCTCGCCCTCGTACTTGCCTTGACTTGCAAAGCAGTAGGCGCAGTTTAGATTGCAGGTGTGCGCCACATGGAGACAGAGCGCCTTAATAACGCCCGAGGTCTTTTCCTTGAGCTTGTCTGCCATCGGCTCGAAGCGGTCCTCCATAAAGAGCTTGCCCGCCGCCTTCAGCTCCTCGATCTCGGCATAGCATTCGGTAAGCTCCTCGCGCGTTGCCTCGGGAATATGTGCGTATTTTTGAAGAAGGGCGTCAATAAGCGTGTCCTTCGGGGTGTTCTCAAAGCCGCCGATGAGATCGTATGCGATATCGTCGACCGCGTGGATCGCGCCCGAATAGGTGTCGATGACGATGTTGAAACCGCCCATTTTATATTGATGTACCATGTCTTATCCTCCTTAACAAAGAATGCCGCCTTGGTGGCGGCATTCTTTTTGCGAGATCGGTTTCTTTTACTCGCCCTTGTTTTCGCAATTCTGGTTTGCAATGCCGCAGCTTGTCTTGCAAGCCGACTGGCAAGAGGTCTGGCATTCGCCGCAACCGCCGTTCTTTGCACTCTGGCAAAGGCTACGCGTCTCGATGGTATCAATATGCTTCATATTCGTTTCCTCCATGGTATTTCGAATTTTTATCGAAAATATTATATCACTACCTTTCCGAAAAGTCAATAGCTCTTGCAAAATTTCCTTGACAAAAGGGGTGGGGATTGTTATAATGAAGAAAAGAAAGATTTTTGGGAGGGAAATATGAGCGATTTCGGCATTTACGAGCATGTAGTCACGCGTGAGGCGGGACGCGGAACAAAGCTTGGCAAGGCCATGATTCTTGTTTTGTTGTTTCTCGGCATTGTCGGCCTTTTGTGGTTGGGTCTTGTGTGGAAAGTGTTTCCCTTGTTTCTCGGTATTTCCATTGCGGCGGCCTTTTTGGCGTTTCTGCTTTTCAGGCGGTATTCCTCGCTTGAATTTGAGTATACCGTTGCCGAGGGGGCGGTCACCTTTGCCGAGATCTACGGCAAAAGTGCGCGTCGCGTGATACATGAGATCGACATTCGCACCTGTGTGGCCATTGCGCCCGAGGAAGATGCGAAGATTGCGGATTTTGAGGCGGCGGATATTTATTATGCCATTTCCTCGGCCGATGCCGAGAACGTATACGGCATGGCGTTTGAGTCGGCCAAGGGCAAAAAGACGGTGGTTTATTTTGAAGCCACCGAGCAGGCACTCCGTATGTTCCGTGTGTATAACCCGCGGGCAACCGTGATGAAGCATTAACGCATAAAAAAGCGAGATGGAAATCCATCTCGCTTTTTTTTATTTTTGCGCGGCCAATTTATCGAGCTTATAATTTCTTATGTACATCATAAGGTCGATGCTGACCATGATGAAATTGAGGCAATAGAAGAACAAAACGTACCATTTTTGTCCGATCTCGGCCATATAGGCGTCGTTCATGAACTTTGAGGTGATGCCTGCGACGTAGCCGAATAAGATGAGGAGCAAAAAGGCAAGGCTTTTGCCTTTGGTCGTTCTTGCGCGGTAGGATTTAATCACGTTGAGCGGCCAGGATGCGCCGAAGCTTACGATCATAATGACTTCTAAAATTTCTGCCATAGCTTTTCTCCTTTTTTACGGTGCCACGACGGCACCCTTCAATTTTTGCGCGATCTCCTCGCCACACAGCACCGAAACGAGTGCAAGCGAGAAGGGAAGGGCTACGCCCATGCCGGCGGCGGTGATGATCTTACCGTCGCGCACGACCTTCTTTTCCGAAAGGGTGGCGTCGAGGAGCCCGTCCTCCATCGAGGGATAGCAGGTGGCCTCCTTGCCCGCAAGCAGTCCGCGCTTGCCGAGTATGGTGGGCGCGGCGCAGATGGCCGCGATGAAGGCGTCGGCCTTGATAGCGTTGTCGATCGCCGCTTGCACGACGGGGGAGGCGTCAAGGTTCAGCGTGCCGGGCATACCGCCGGGCAGGATGATCATTTCGGCCGCGGTGTCGAGTGCCTCGTCCTCGCTCATGTCGGCCTCCACCGAGATGCCGTGCGCACCCGTGACGGTTTTTGAGCCGATACCGACCGTGCGGACGTCAAGCCCCGCGCGGCGCAGAATATCCACAGGCGTGAGTGCCTCAATTTCCTCGAAGCCCTCTGCCAAAAAGAGATAGATCATAGTTGCTCCTTATTTTCCGAAGAAGGCGCCAAGCGCGTCCATGCTCACTTCGCACTCTTCTCTCGTTTCCAAATTCTTGATTTTGACGATCTTTTTCTCAAGCTCGCTTGCGCCGAGGATCACGACGTGCGAGAAATGCTCCTTTACGGCGAAGTCGATCTGCTTGCCGAACTTCTTCATGCCGACGTAGACCGTGGAGGTGATGCCTGCTTCGCGAAGCGCTTCGGTGACGGCCACATAATTTTCCATCGGTACGTCGTCAAAGCGTGCCACCAGCACCTTGGTGCCTGCGGCGTAAAGATTGGGAACGAGGTTATGTGTGACGAGGAAGTTCTCCAGCGTCACATCGCCCATGCCGTAGCCCACGCCCGAGATCTTGGCATTCTTGACGAAAAGTCCCACCAAGTTGTCGTAACGGCCGCCGCCGAACATGGCGCGGTTGTTTTCGGGGGCCTCGTCAAAGACCTCAAAAACGGTGCCCGTATAGTAGTCAAGACCTCTTACGATACCGAAGTCGAATACGCAATATTTATCAAGGCCTGTCTTTTCGAGCAGGTCAAAGAGCGAAAGAAGCTCGCCCGATCCTATGGAGTCGGGGCAGAGCGCGGTTGCTTCGCGCACGTTCATGGTATAAAGCGAATCGAGCTTTGCCAGCTTGTCCGCGTCAACGCCGAGCTCGGCCATATCCTTTTCATAAGCCTCGCGCGTGACCTTGCCCTTGCGGTCGACTACCTTGGAGATGCGGCGCGCGCCCTCGGCGTCGGTGTCGGCAATGGCGGCGATGACGTCGTTGAAGAAGCGGCGGTTGTTGATGTGAACGCGGAACATAGTCTCGTCCGCGCCGAAGCTCTTAAGCATACGGATGGCACTTTCGATGACGTCAAAATCCGCCTCAAAGCCGTCGCAGCCGAAAATGTCTACGTTGAGCTGCCAAAATTCGCGGAGTCTGCCGCGCTGGGGACGCTCGTAGCGGTACATATTGGGGATCGAGAACCATTTCAGCGGGTAATTCAGCTCGCCCGCCTTGGCGGCGACCATACGCGCCACCGAGGGCGTCATCTCGGGACGGATCGCCAGCATTCTGCCGCCGCGGTCGACGAAATTATAGGTCTGCTCCTTGGCAAGCTCCTCGCCGCTCTTGGCAATGTAAAGCTCAAGCGACTCGAGCATCGGCGCGTTATATTCCTCAAAGGAGGAAAGCTCAAGGCTCTCGCGGATCTTGCCGAAGAACCAGTTGCGAAGCTTCATATCCTCGGGATAAAAGTCACGTGTTCCCTTATAAGGTTGGGTAGAAATTTTTTCGTTGCTCATGTTTATGCCTTCTCTCATTTATCGTTATTTCCTATTTTATCATATTCTTTCGTTTTTGTCTACCTTATTTTGAAAAAAAGTGGGAGGGGCGAGCCCTCCCGAAAAAATTGTTAACCGCAGCAGCAGGTGAGGATCAAAAGCGCGATGATGATGATCCAGATAGCGTTGTCGTCAAAAAGATTGCAAAGACAGTTGTTCATAATATTACCTCCAAAGATGATCGAGAGGGGATTCCCCATCTCACTATTATCATATGAGAGGACGCAAAAAAGGTGCGATTTTTTGTCGCAAAAGGTCGGGGGCAAATTGAAGTTTATCGGTCTGTTTGAAAAGCAAGATTGCTCCCGGAAAGGCTCCCTCCGGGAGGGAGCTGGCGCCGAGTAGGCGACTGAGGGAGCCCGCGCAACGAATAAAGTCTGCAAGTACAAAGAAGTCGCGCAGGCTCCTTCCACCGCTAACGCGGTCCCCCTCCCTCTCGGAGGGAGGCTATTTGCCTCAACTTTTAGCCCAAGCGCAGCCGTTCAAACACACCGATAAATCAAAATTTGAA
>JAZTWS010000263.1:0-10789 GCA_045636005.1 Eubacteriales bacterium
AAAATGACGTGAAGTTTTTGCAAACCAATGCAGAAAAAGTTTTCGTCCACCTTTTTCAAAAGGTGGCGGGTTCCAAGGGCAGAGCCCTTGGCGTTCTCCCCGACAACTCAAAATTTGACACACGAAAAAGAGGAAGAGTGATTCACTCTCCCCCTTATTTTATAAATCAAACGTATTTTCCAACGCCTCGCTTCGAAAGACGCGCGGCGTTTTTCCCGTAAGCTCTTTAAAATGATGAATAAAGGCGCTTGACGAAGCAAATCCGCATTCATAGCCGATCTCGGCCATGCTTTTCTCGGTCGAAAGCAGAAGCTTTTTTGCGTTTTCGATCCGTCTGGCCATGATATACGCGCTGAGACTACTGCCAAGCTCGCGCGTCATCAGCTTGGAAAGATAACTGTAGCTTATGTTCAGATGCTTTGACAAGTCACGCGCCGAAATGTTGGCGGCAAAATGCTCTTCCACATAATTCCGAATTGCAAGAACGAGCGGAGAGAAGGTACGCGATGCCTGCAAAAGCCCCTCTCGTTCCCACGCACTGTACAAAAGTCCGTACACCGCCAACACCTCCGCACAAAACGAAAGCTGCGCGCTCGGATCACTCTCTCCCTCCATAGCGTAAAGCCGCTCCATTTTCTCCCCGATCGACGCGGAAGAAAAAATATAACCCGTGCTGACGGTACCCGTTCGGTACGGGCAAAGAATATTCTTTTTGGCGGCATCGGCCGCGCAGATCAGCTCGTCGGTAAAGCCGACCACCACCTGCTCGGTTTCCGCATGGAAGGAAACGCATCGGTGAATGGCTCCGGGCGGAACGAAAAGAAGCTCGCCCACGGAGAGCGCGTGCCATCCGTTATCAAAAAACACGCGTACGGAACCGCGCCTGACGTAGATCATCTCCGCGCAGTCGTGGTAGTGGGGCTCGGTGGACATTCTTCCCCGCGTGATATTGAGGCACGCACGAGTGTCCGTGGTACCGTTGAGCGTCTTGGGTAAAAAATCTTTTTTCATACTCGCATTTGTGTAGAATCGATATATTTTTGTGCCGATATGTTGTATATTTTCGGACTCGCGGTGATGTATAATGGAATTAACAACGAAAGGAGAGTCCGATGAACTACCTGTTTTTGATTTTGGCAACGTTGGCCGCATCGGCCAAGGCCATCCTCTGTAAAAAAATTGGACAGGATACGGGCGACACCCGAGGTGTCCTGTTTCTAAACGCCAATATCTTTGCCGTCGGCGCCATTACCATTTTAATATGCAATATAGGCAAAGTCAAGAGTTTTTTTGAAATTTCACCCTTTTCCCTGCTTCTTGCGCTTCTCTTTGCCGCCTTTTTGCTCTTTACGCAGATCACGCAGATCTTCGCTATGTCGCGCGGCTTTGCCTCGCTCAGCTCGCTGATCTACTCCTGCGGCTTTCTCATTCCCATTTTTTACAGCGCGCTTTTCCTTGAGGAATCCCTCTCGTTATATCAAATTCTCGGCATTCTCGTACTTCTCGGCGCGCTTGTAATCATTTTGCCACCCGAAAAGAACGGAAAATTCTCGTTCCTGTGGCTGACCTTTGCCATCCTCTCCATGCTCGGCTCGGGTACCAACGCCGTCATTCAGAAGATCCATCAAAACTCGGATTTCAAAGACGAGCTGGTTCCCTTTCTCATTCTCGCCCTCACCTTTGCCGCGCTGCTTTCTCTCGTCTCTTCCTTTCTTTTCAAGGGCCGAAACACTTCGCCTCACCGCACGCTTTACCGCTCGGGAAATTCGGTTTTACTTATGATCCTCGGCGGTATCGTGGTTGGCGGTATGAACGTCGCCAACCTAAAGCTTGCGGGGCAGATTCCCGCCGTCATACAGTTCCCCGTATATAACATTTGCTCCATGCTTCTCACCGCACTTGCCGGTCGATGCTTCTTCGGCGAAAAAATAGGAAAACGAAAGCTTCTCGGCTTTCTTGTCGGCCTCGGTGCGATCACCGTAATCGGACTTTTATAAAAAGGAGAAAACACCATGTATATCGGAACGCTAAATTACGAAAAAGAACTCCTCTTTACTCACGTTGACAGCAATATCCCCTTCCTCCCTTTCATCAACGAGGACGGAGCATACCTCTGGCGGCAGAGTGAAATTTTTGATATGGGTGTTGACATCACGCTCGAGTTGGAACGGGAGTGCTATGTCGGCACGGTGAACTTCCGCGCCGCCAAGGCCTCGCTTGCTTCGGCCTCTGTTTACGTAAACGGCGCGGCCGTCGGCCGCTATACGCCCCCCACGAGTGAGCTGTTCGGCGGCCTTATCACGATACCCGTCGGCGTTCGTGCCAAGAAGCTCACGCTTCGGCTTTTTGCCGATTTTCAGGATGTCACGCTTGGTGAGCTGGAGATTCTCGGTGCTTACGAGGACGGCGTACCGCTCGTGTGGCCCACGCCCAAATCGGTGGGAGCGTGCCAAGGACAAGCCAATATCAAGGCGATCGTTGCCGCAAGCGACGACGCGGACGAGGTCTTTGCCGCCGCCTTCCTTGAAGAACGTCTTACCGAAAAATTAGGAGCATGGAAAGCCGAGGACGGCGTAACCATTGTTTTTCAAAAGGAACCTTCTTACGCGGACGAGCGCTACACGCTGACCAACCGCGAGAACACGCTCACCGTCACGGCAAATAGCCGCATTGCCCTGCTCTACGGCGGCGACACCGTACTTTCCTTCACAAGTCGCGAGGGACTCTACCTAGCTGACGTGGACGACAGACCCTCCAACCGCCTCCGCGGCTTCCATTTCGGTCTTCCGCACCGCGACCGCTTTGAATTCGCGCGCCTTTTGTTCCGCTACGTTCTCATCCCGATGCGCTACAACGTGGTCTTCTTGGAGTTTGCGGGCGGTATGCGCTTTGACCGCCACCCCGAGATTGGGGAAGGATGGCTCGACGCCGCCAAAAAGGCCAAGGAGGGCAAGCAGCCCTTCATGCCGCACTCGGACAAGGTCTCGTGGCACTCGCTGCTCGAAAAGGACGAGGTGCGTCAGCTCGTCGCTTCCATCAAGGAGCTTGGACTTGCCCTTATTCCCGAGGTGCAGAGCCTTTCGCACGTGCAGTACATTACCTACGCGCACCCCGAGATCGCCGAACGCGACGAGAACGAGCCGCGCAACGAGGTCATAAGCGGCGAGGCCAATCCTTCCGCCTTTTACGACCATAGCTACTGCCCCTCCAACCCCAAGAGCTACGAGATCATCTACGACATCATCGACGAGGTCGTGGAGGTGACCGAGCCGTCGGGCTACGTGCATATGGGACACGACGAGGTCTACCAGCTCGGCATCTGTCCGCGCTGTAAGGGCAAGGAGCGCGGCGCGCTCTTCGCTGACCACATCATCGCCATGCATGACTATCTTGCAAAGAAAGGACTCAAAATGATGATGTGGTGCGATATGCTGCATCCGCACCGCAACGCCGACAGTGACATCGACCGCATTCCGCGCGACATCGTCATGCTGGATTTCATTTGGTATTTCCGCCCCGGCACCGACATCGAGGACGCCATTCTTAAGCACGGCTTCAAGGTGGCGGTCGGCAATCTTTACACCTCGCACTACACACGCTTCAATTCGCGTATCTCGAAGGAAGGCATGGTAGGTGGCGAGATCTCCACATGGATCATTGCCGACGAGGAGATCTACGGCAAAAACGGCAAGCTTTGGGATATGATGTATCTTGCCGAGGGGCTTTGGAACACCGAGGGCTACGCCCCCACCAACCGAAAGACCTACACCGAAATGTTGTCGAAGCACATTCAGCCCACGGTGCGCGACAAGATGCGAAAAAAGCTTCGCCCCGAGGGCTATCGGGAGACCCATCTTGCCGTAAACGGCACCCGGGACGGCCTGCCGCATGAGCTTCTCACCCTCTGCCCCACGGCCGTGCGCGCCGAGAGCGCGGAGATCGCCGTGAACGCGGCCTATGACCGCCTTGTCTTCGAGCAGGCCACACTCTACGCCACCAAACGCGTCGTGTGGAAGCCGCACGAGGAGATCGGTGCATACACCGTCACCTACGAGGACGGCAGTACCGAGAAAGTAGGCATCCGCTACGCCGAGAATGTCATGTGCTACAAGAGCGGCTACGGCACGCCCAAGCACGGACAGTACTATAACCACTTCGGCTACGTCGGCACATGGTTCTCGGATCCCGTATACGAGGGCAAGACCGAGGCGGGCGAGGATATGGCGGTCACGGGATATGTGTGGGAAAACCCCTCCCCCGAAAAAAAGATCGCGCACATCACCTATACCCCAAGCGAAGACGACTTCTGCCGTCTGATCCTTGCAGGCGTGAGAGGACTAAAATAATACAAAAAGGAGAGCCACATGGCTCGCCTTGATTTTTTGATTCTTTCCGAAAGCACGATCTTCGGGAATTTCGCCTGCGGCGAAGATATCCACGCCCTGCGCCTTGCAAGCGAGCTTGCAGATCTTCGGGCGGGATATTCGTACCCATGCGCATGGCAAAGCCATGCGCCGTGTTCGATATACGAAACGGCGTCAAAAAAAGAACAGAGCACAAAGTGCTCTGTTCTTTTTTTGTCGCCGTTTCGTATAGCGAACATGGTGCATAGAGTGACAAGGCGCAGGGCGTGGGTATCTTTGCCGTAAGCAAAATTCCCATACTCTCACCCTCAATCGAAAAAAGAGTCCGAACAACGTTCGGACTCTTTTTCTTATCTTCTATTTATCCAAGCCCCACGTCATCCAAAAAGGTGGCCATTTCTTGTGCCGTTTCTTCGCTCATGGTGCGATTGGTCGCAAGCTCGGCTTTGGCCATTTTGGCCACGTCGGGCCTAAAGAGCATAAACCACCGCCTGACCTGCATAACGGGCATCAGCCACGGGTGCTTTTCGAGAATGGGATAATAGCGCTTTAGCTTTGCAAACGGAATGAACAGACGGGAAACGAGATAGCCGAACTTGCCGCCCCGTTTCTTCTGTCGCAGTGCCACGCGGCTATCCGATGCACCGTAAACACCGCCGTGCAACAGAAAGCGCTGCATTTGCACAAGAAGTGCGTCGGGTTCTTCTCCCTCAAACCACACGCGGCAAAGCCGCCGCACATGACCGGCAAAAGCAAGAAGTCCTCCCCTTTCCAAAAGCACATCACGCTTTTTCGCGTCTGCGCCGTCCAGCCCATCAAGAAGCCAAAGGTCAATAAACGAGCGAATACCGCAGCCACCGTTTTCAAAGTGCTTCGCCATATGCGCAATATGGTAAAAATAGAAAAATGCGTCGCTCATCTCGCTTTGATAATGTCTTTCTTCACACGGCGTTACGTCTTCCCAAACCGTACGCAATACGTCGATCGCGTTTTGGGCATATTCCTCCTCTACGAGATCGAAGTGAAGCTCCACATGATTTCCCGTAGGGCTGAAAAATGAAACATCGTGCGTTCCCCGCTCGGTCTCCTTGTATTTCAGATTTTGTACCAAATACGAAATGGCACGTTCAAGATCCTCACGATGCACGAGAATGTCCACGTCACAGCTTGTACGCATCCACGCTTCCGGATAGTACGCGCGCAAAATCGAACCCTTCAGCGGTACGAAGGGGATCTTCGCCCCCTCAAGTGCCTCACAAAGCTCGCGATATTCGTAGTCCAATCGCTCGTAGCGGAACATAGCGCCGAAAAGTGCTTTCTCGGCCTGGGGATGCTCTGCCGTCAGCAAGCCGTTTTGCTTTAAGGCAAAAGCTAAAAGGTGCAAAACGTCATGCTTTTTGGCGATCGCAAAAAGCGAGGGGAGTTGATCCTCCGAAAAACAGGCGCACTCGGCCTCGGTCAACCTATCGCCGCGGATTGCAGAGCGAAGCGATGCAAAAAGTATGGAATTCATTCCCTGCTCCATGGCGTCCTCTCCTTTTATTCGGTAATTCCTCTGTATTCTGCTTTCACTTTTTCGTAGCTTTCCAAATTGCCGATGTCATAGCGTTTGCCCGGCATCTCCATCGCGTGAACCGCGGTCTGTGTCGAAAGCCACGCAATATAACTGCCCGGTGCATCGGTGCCGCAGCCGCTTTCGATTCCCACCTTTACGAGCCGCGCATCCTCCTTCGTATAATAATAGAAGGGCGGACAACACCAATTGGACTTGGGGCTTTGCGGCTTTTCCTCCATACCGAGAACGCAATCATTCCCGTCCACCTCAACCACGCCACTTTTGGAAAGCCGTTTGGCATCGGCCTCAAAGTAGCGCATAATGCACGAGGTCTTCTTGGCTTTCGCATATTCAACGAATTTTGTCAAGCTAAAGTCCAAAACGTTATCTCCTGCAATGACCATCATATCGTCGTCAAGTCCAAGTGACTCAATGGCAAACTGAATGTCCTTCACGGCCCCCAGACGCGTCTCGTTGGTGTCGGTACCGTCGTCCACAACGGTGATCTTCTGCGCCTTGGTCTTAGCCCACGCCACAAAGTGATGTGCGTATTTGTGATTGGAAATCACGATATATTCGTCCACGGCCTTTGCCGCGTCAATATCGTCCACCAACCAATCAAGAATAGTCTTTTCCCCAACCGTCAAAAGCGGCTTCGGAAAATTCTCGGTCAAGGGATACAGTCTCGTGGCGTACCCCGCTGCAAGTATCAAGCATTTCATCTTTTTTCCTCATCCATTTAAATGCACGCCGTCTGCGCTCTCGCAAATGTGTGCGGAATATTTTCCCTTCAACTGCGGAAATTCCTTCAGATATTCCCGCTCCACCGCGGCCAAAATACTCTCCTCGTACGCAGGGTCGATCAAAGCCATACAGCATCCCTTAAAGCCTGCGCCCGAAAAGCGCCCGCCGTAAATGCCGTCGGTACGCGTCATAATCTCATAGAGCGTCTTCAATTCGGGGGAGCCGGTCTCCCAGCTTTCAATCGAGGATCTTCCACTCTCAAAGCAAAGGTGGCCAAATTCCTCAATATCGCCTCTGCGCCACGCCTCTGCACCCTTCTCCACTCGCGCAAACTCGGTGTAAAAATGCTCGGCGCGTCTCCGCCAATTTTCAGGCAAGCGGTCGCCGTATCGACGAAAAACGTCGTACGGCACATCGCGAAAATAGGTTTCCTCAAACTTGCCATACTCCATACCGGCATACGCTTTGAGCGCGTATGCGGCACTACGGCACTCGTCCACGCGCATATTATATTTCGTTCCCGCAAGACTTCTCTCCAAGCCCGAAAAGAAAATCGCAATCTTATACGGCTTCATCGTGGGAAGTTGCGGAATAAGCTCGTAGCTATCGTCCTTCATATCCATATAAAGCAGATGATTTTTTTTGCAATACACCTCACAGGACTGATCCAGCTTACCGCAGGAAACACCAACGTATTTGTTTTCGGCCTCCTTGGAGATCGTGATCATTTCTTCAGGCGAAAGTGAAATTCCGTTCATCGTACAAAGAGCCGACAAAAAAGTAAGGATAACGGCCGCCGAGGAGGAAAGTCCGCCGATGGGAAGTTCGCCGTCAAACACGGCACAAAGCCCGCGGCGAAGCGGATAGCGCTTATAGAGCGCTATGGTCGCGCCGCGCAGATGATCCGCCCAATCGTTCTCCTTGACCTTCGGCGTGGCCTCTACGTGCCACTGCGCGCGCTTGTCAAACTGAAGCGATTGGATCTCAATCACACCGTTTTCCTTGGGGCCGAATGCCGCGTGGATTCCCTTATCAATAGCAAAGCCCGTGATCTTCCCCAACTGATGATCGGAATGCGCCCCCAAGGGACAGATGCGATACGGGGTAAAGGCCGTGTATTGCGGCTCTCTTTTATATGTGTTTTCAAAAAACTCTACTGCGTTCATATTTCCCTCTCATTTTTTGCATTTTGAAAAGCTTATACTCGGTAAAAGTCCTTATACCATGCAGCAAAACGGCGCAGTCCTTCGCGGAGCGAGGTGGACGGCTTGAAGCCGAAATCACGCTCCAGTGCCGAGGTGTCGGCATAGGTAATCGGCACGTCGCCCGCCTGCATGGGAACCAAACGCTTATGCGCCTCAAAATCGTAGTCCGCTGGCAACACGCCTGCGCGGATCAGCTCCTCCTGCAAAATGGTGACGAAATCCAACAGATTTTCGGGATTGTTGTTTCCAATATTATATACACGGTAGGGCGGAAGCGGAAGTCCGTCCTCCCCGTCCTGCTTTTCGGGCGCACATTGCATCACGCGCTTCACGCCCTCTACGATATCGTCTACATAGGTGAAATCACGTTTGCAGTTGCCGTAATTGAAGATCTCGATGATCTGCCCCTTGAGTAGCTTATTCGTAAAGCCGAAATATGCCATGTCGGGACGGCCCGCAGGGCCGTAAACGGTAAAGAAGCGCAGACCCGTAGACGGAATATTATAAAGCTTGGAGTAAGCGTGCGCCATCAACTCGTTGCTCTTTTTCGTTGCGGCGTACAGGCTTACGGGATTGTCCACCTGATCTTCGGTCGAATACGGAATCTTCTTGTTGCTTCCGTAGACCGAGGAGGAGGAGGCATAAACCAAATGCTCCACGGGATAGGCGCGGCAGGCCTCCAAAATATTATAAAAACCTATGATATTGCTCTCAATATACACATCGGGATTTGTGATCGAATAGCGAACGCCCGCCTGTGCCGCAAGATTGACGACCACGGAAAATTTATACTCGGCAAAAAGTGTATCGATCAAGGCCTTATCCGCAAGATTTCCCTTGACAAAGGTCCACGCACCGTCCTTTTTTTTCGCGGCAAGTGCTTCGATTTCGGAAAGACGGTATTCCTTGATCGAAACATCGTAGTAGTCGTTCATATTGTCAAGACCTACCACGCTCACCCCGTCAACCGTACGAAGCAGCTCTTTCACCAGTGCCGAGCCGATAAAGCCCGCAGCCCCCGTGACAAGAACCGTTTTGTTCGTCATGTCCACGTTGGTTTTTAACATAGATTTCTACCTTTCTCCTTCATTCTTACGCTCCTGCAAGCTTGCCAAAAGAAGCTCTCTATGTGCTTCACATTCTATAAAATTTTGAAGGATAAGCCGTTTTCTTTTGTCATATTTCCGTCGAAGCATCCAAGAAGCAAACCGATATCCGCTGATTTTATTGATCACACGGAACAGTATATTTTTTGAATTGACGGTGCCGAGAGCCAACAAATAATATTCTTGCATATCTCGACCGAACGCCAAATACTTTTTTTGAACAAAATTTTCCTCTTGGATTTCACGGCTTCTTTGCCAAAATCCTTCTACTATTTTTTCCGCTTCGTCACCTTGAGCCAAGCGAACCGTATTTTCACGTTTTACCAACGGGATATAGGATACCGAAAAATCGGAAGTTACATCAATCAATAAACTTGTCTGCCAAAACGCACTGTTGCTATGGTCAAACAAAAAGTTTCCTTGGCCGTATACGATGGTGCCGCCCTCGTATTTTTCCTCGCAACCAATGCAATGGCTGTGCTGGCAAATCACAAGATCGGCTCCCTTTTCCACCATTTTTCTGCACCGTTTTTGAAGCATGGGAGACGGATAGCGGTAATGCTCTTTTCCGCCGTGATACAACACGATCACGTAATCGCACGCTTTCTTAAGATCTGCAATATGGTCAAGGGATTCCAACGGATCGAACGGATTTGCCCCTGCCGAAGCTTCATCCGCTATAGAAAATTCATGCTCAGCACAGGCGTATATTCCGATTCTCTTTCCATCCTTTTCCAAGACAAACGGCTTTTTCGCTTCATCAAGGCTATTGCCACCTCCCACATGAGAAATGCCACTTTCGTCAAGCGTCTTCACCGTGGAATGAAAGCCGTCAACTCCTTGATCCATAATATGATTATTCGCAAGCGTCAAGCAGTCCACCGAAAGAGCCAAATAGCCGGCAACCGTATCGGTCGGTGCAATAAGCGCGGGACCGCACTTATCGATCGGAGCCACAACGTCCGTTAACGGAACCTCCAAATTAAAAATTCTATAATCGGCAGTTTTTAAAACGTCAAGCAATTCCTCGCCCACGAGCTCCTCGGCATTTCCTGCCGCAAACAGTTGGTTGTTTGATGTTGTGGGAACCAGATCCGCACCAATCAGTAATTTCATATGTATCTCCCTATTCTTTTTGGCATTGAGACAAGTCGATCCATTCTCCCAAGGTCAAATCCCATTCCTCCGGAACAAACGGCCCAAACCCCGACGCGGGGAAAAAGGTCAATTCACCGAAATATATTTGATCGTTAACCTCATAAAAATCAACGCGCAAAAACGGATGGCCACAAGAAAGCTTCTCCGCAAGCTCGAGCATTTCTGCCAACGAGCAAGGTGGGGCAATGAGGCGCTCAAAATCCGGGGCACAAACTACCTCTCCAAAATTCAACAATTCACACTCGGGGCTATAGTAATTCGCCCTGTGTGCCTTAAATCTGTCATAGTCAACCTTGAAGCACTTCGCTTTGCCGTTGAAGCAAAAGAATTTATAATCTCGTAATTCTTGCAAATTCTCATCTTCCATATATTTCTCGGCAATAATGCGAGGCTTGAGATCCTTGTACGGCCACTCCCTGCCGTGCCAAAAAAGATTCGACTTTAATTTTCTCGTCAGCTTTTCCCTTGCCTTTTCCACGTCAAAGGTGGCTTTGTCGCGGCAAAGGACAACACTACCCGAGTCATGCGTGCATTTCAAAACAAACCGATCGGGAAGCGTATCAAAATCAATGTCATCAAAAGACTCCCAAACGCCAAGCGTAGGGATCACGTACTGCTCGCCTATGGTTTCGGCAATATAATTCTTGACCTCGTATT
>JAZTWS010000264.1:0-2073 GCA_045636005.1 Eubacteriales bacterium
CAAAAGCCGCCTCGTAAAGTCCGTATCCCACCGAAAGACCGATCGCCGCAGTTGCCCAAAGACCTGCCGCGGTGGTAAGTCCCGTAATACGCGAATTGGCTTTTTTCACGAGAATCGTTCCCGCACCGAGAAAACCGATTCCGCTCATGACCTGAGCACCGGTTCTTTGCGCGTCGGAGTTGATTCCCATCTTTGCCATTTCCACGCTCAGATAGCAACCGATCAAGGCACTCAATGCCGCGCCAAGACTTACGAGCATGTGCGTTCGAAGTCCTGCCGCGCGTCCGTGGACCTCACGTTCAAGTCCCACGACACCGCCCGCGATACCCGCAAGCACCACGCGGATGATCATCGTGATCGTCGTCAGCTCGCGCAGATATTCCATGGCATCGTTCCAAAGCTCAAAAAACTCCATTTTCTCCTTTTTCCCCTTTTTTGATGTATTAATATGTAATTATAACATCTTAAAACCAAATTGTCAAGTGTTTTTTTCTGTCTTTATGCGTCTTTCATGCTTCTTTATGCGTAAAAGGCGATTTTTTAGCAGCTTTTTGGTGATTTGGCATTGACTTTTTTACCGTTGCGTGTTATACTGACAAAAAAGCAGAATTTTGAAAGGAGCATTCCCCATGCCCATTATCAATGTCAAGCTCAACACTTCGCTTTCCGAGCAAAAGGAAGCAGCGGTCAAAACAAAGCTCGGTGAGGCGATCTCCACCTTCCCCGGCAAAAGCGAATATTGGCTGATGATCGATTTTTGCGATAACGCCCGCCTTTGGTTTCGTGGCTACAACAATTTTCCCATTGCCATGGTCGAGATCAAGCTGTTTGGCAATGCCGACGAGGAGACCTGCTCGCGCATGACGGGTCAGGTTTGCAAAATTTTTGAGGAAGAACTGAACATCACCCCCGATCACGTCTACGTCAAGTACGAATTTTGCGACCGTTGGGGCTGGAACGGCGAGAATTTTTAACACACGAGGAGAAAAGGTAATGAAAATCGACACTTCTTTTTTGATCGACACGATGCGGCGGCTGATCGAAACGCCAAGCCCCGTCGGATATTACGAACGTCTGAAGCCCGTCATTGAGGAGCTGGCAGATTCCCTTGGCTATACCGTCACTTATGACCACCGCAACACCGCGTATATCACGGTTACGGGAAAGGATCCAACCAAAACCGTCTGTGTCAGTGCCCACGCAGATACGCTGGGACTTATGGTGCGTGGGATCAACGGAGACGGAACCCTGCGCCTAAGACCGCTCGGCGGCATCAATTTTGCGAACGTAGAGGGATAAAACGTAACCGTACATACCCGAAACGGCAAAAGCTATACGGGAATGCTGGTTTGCGCGCACCACTCGTCCCACGCCTATGACGATGCAAAAGCCATGGAAAGAAGCGAAAAAACGATCTACGTGCTGCTGGATGAGCCTGTCAATAAAGCCGACGACGTCAAAGCATTGGGCATCAGACATGGCGACTATATTTCCATTGACCCACGCTTTACCGTCACCGAAAAGGGCTATATCAAGTCGCGATTTATCGACAACAAGGCGGCAATGGCGTGCTCATTCTCGGTACTGAAGAACTTGGCGGAAAGCCGCCAGAAACCCCAATACAATACCGTCTTTGCATTCCCCTTTTACGAGGAAATCGGTATGGGCGGCGTGTTTGTTCCGAATGAGATTTCCGAATACGTGGCGGTGGACATTGCAATCCTCGGTCCCGATGCCGATGGAAACGAGCAGAGCGTAACGATCTGCGCCAAGGACGCGGCTATGCCCTACGATTACGACTTGACAAACCGCCTGATCGATGCCGCAGAGCGTAACGGGCTTGACTATGCAGTCGATCTGTTCTACCGTTACGGCTCGGACGCAAGTCAGGCAATGAGAGGCGGAAACGACCTGCGCGCCGCCGCTTTTGGTATGGGCGTTTATTCCAGCCACGGCGTTGAGCGCACCCATATCAAGGGAATTGAAAACACCGCAAAGCTAATGCTTGCATACGTGCTTGGAAATTGATATCTGCTGGGGCTGAGTCATTAACTTAGCCCGAAAAAAGAAAAA
>JAZTWS010000265.1:0-1912 GCA_045636005.1 Eubacteriales bacterium
CTACGACCCGACTTGGCACGGTCACGCGAAAGACCGCCGGGACCGAGTGCCGAAAGACGTCTCTTGTGCGTCAACTCGGCAAGCGGGTTGTTCTGATCCATGAACTGCGAGAGCTGCGAGGATCCGAAGAACTCGCGCACAACCGTCACGACAGGACGAATATTGATCAGTGCTTGAGGCGTCAGCTTCTCGTTATCCTGCGTGGTCATTCTCTCCTTGATGATCTTGTCCATACGGGAGAAGCCGATACGAAGCTGATTCTGAAGCTGCTCACCCACGCTGCGAATACGGCGGTTGCCGAGGTGGTCGATGTCGTCCACACTGCCGACGTCGTGCGTCAGATTGAACAGATAGTTGATCGAAGCAAAGATATCGTCCTTGGTGATGTGCTTGGGGCAAAGCTCGGCAATGCGGGCCTTACACATCTCCTTGATGGCATCGATATCCCCACCGCATTCCTCTGCAATCGCAAGAAGAACGGGGGTGCTTACTCGCTCGTTGATACCGCAATCGGTAAGATCGGTACCAATGATATATTCGGGCTCAATGGTATTATTCGAAAGCACACGAATGGTCTTTCCATTGTCAAGAAGGATATCTGCCTCGTTTACGGCAGCACGCTCCATAGCGATCGCATCCTCCATGCTCACGACGGTGCCGGCCTCAAAGAGAACCTCACCCGTGAGGGGACTAACCACGGTGGAAGCCAACTTATGACCGGCAACACGTGCCGCCAAAGAAAGCTTCTTATCAAATTTATAGCGTCCGACAGGCTCAATGTCGTAGCGATTCTGATCGAAGAAATAGTTCGACAGAAGGGTGTGCGCCGACTCTACGAGCGGAGGCTCGCCGGGACGGAGCTTCTTATAGATCTCCTTGAGGGCCTCGATGGCGATCGACTCGTGATTGCGCGCCGAAAGCTCCTCGCACTCGTCCTTCTCGAAGGTGGCAACGAGCTTCTCCTCCTCGCCAAAGATCTTATATACGTCTTCCTTGGTTTCGATCGTGGAACGGTACTCGGTAGGCTTGCCCTTCACGATGCCGCCAACAGGCTCCACACCAAGCGCGCGGATCAACATCGTAAGCGGAACCTTACGATTCTTGTCGATACGCACATATGCGATGCCGTTTACGTCGATCTCATACTCAAGCCATGCGCCACGGTAAGGAATTACCTGAGCGGAGTAGGTCTTTTTACCCGACTTATCGAAAGCCGAAGCATAGTACATACCGGGCGAACGCACGATCTGCGAAACGATCACTCGCTCCGCACCGTTAATCACGAACGTACCCGTCTCGGTCATGATCGGGAAATCACCCATGAAAATATCGGTCTGCTTCACCTCGCCCGTCTGCTTATTGGTAAGACGAACGTTGACCTTCAAGGGTGCTGCGTAGTTGGCTTCCCTGTCCTTGCACTCCTCTACGGAATACTTGGGTTTGGAATCCAACGAGTATGAGAGAAACTCGATCGACAAATTGCCCGAGAAGTCGGTAATCGGTGACACCTCGTGCAGCACCTCGTCAAGTCCCTTTTCCAAAAGCCACTTAAACGACTTCGTCTGGATCTCGACCAGATTCGGAAGCTCAAGCGTATTTCGCGTCTTGGAAAAGCTCATTCTCACGTTTTTGCCAAGCCTTTGCTCTTTCACATTGACCATTCAACAATCACTCCATTCAACGTAGTAGTTTTCCGATTCGAAAACTCCAAAGCCAACTTTTCTCCATATTTATATATAAGAAAAGATTTTTCGCTATTCTACCCATCGGCATTTGGGCAGAGTTAGCAATTATAATGCAGTTTAATATTTTACCACACCCCTTTTGTTTTGTCAAGCATTTTTTCTGTTTTTTTCCTGAATATTTTGAAGATTTTTATAAAAAATCAAAAAAAATCCCGTTTCTTTGAAAT
>JAZTWS010000266.1:0-6951 GCA_045636005.1 Eubacteriales bacterium
TATTTGCCCAAAAGCACATAGAGATCTTTTTATTCTCCCCACCGGCCGCAAGGAATTCCCAAAATTTTTCATAAAAACGAAAATAATGTTTGCATTTTGTTACAAAGTGTGATATAATGTATTATCTTTTTTTGCAAAGACCAAAAGAAAGTGAGGGAATCGTTTTGAATTTTGAACTTTTGGCACTTATCATTTATTTCGTGGCGATGCTCGCCATAGGCGTATTTTTCTTCTTTAAATCCAAGAGCACGTCCGACAAGGACTACTTCCTCGGCGGCAGATCCATGGGTCCTTGGGTAACCGCTATGAGCGCACAGGCCTCCGACATGAGCGCATGGCTGCTGATGGGTCTTCCCGGAAGCATTTTGGCGTTTGGTCTCGGACAGGCATGGATCGGCATCGGTCTTGCGCTCGGCACCGCGCTCAACTGGATCCTCGTGGCGCGCAGACTTCGCCGCTTCTCGCAGGCGTCGGGTGACGCGATCACGCTTCCCCAGTATCTTTCCAACCGTTTTGCTACCAAGAGCAAGACGCTTCAGATCGTTTGTGCGATCGTCTTTCTCGTTTGCTTCACGGTTTACGTTGCCTCTGCCTTCGTTGCGGGTGCAAACGTATTCACCTCGATATTCAACGTAGAAAAGAGCTTGGCCATGCTGATCTTCGCGGCCATCCTGATCGTCTATACCTTCCTTGGCGGCTACAAGGCAGTATGCTGGACCGACTTCTTCCAGGGCATCCTTATGCTCGTTGCCGTTCTTGCCGTTCCGATCATCATCGTACTTACCAAGGATCTTGACACGGCGCTTCTTGCAAACGTCGTAGAGTATGACGGCACCAAATATCAGTTCGTTGCCAACATTTTTGCCGCCTCGCCCAAGGAGATCGCAAACGGACTTGCTTGGGGTCTCGGCTATTTCGGCATGCCTCATATCCTGGTTCGCTTTATGGCGATCAAGAAGGCTTCCATGGTCAAAAAGTCCTCCATCGTGGCGATCGCGTGGGTCATCCTTTCGCTTGGTGCAGTCATCGTGATTGCCTACTTCGGCCGTATGCTCGTTGGCGAGAAGCTTCTTGCAGGCGGTCAGCAGAGCATGGTATTCATCGAGCTTTCGAGAATGCTCTTCCACCCCTTCATCGCAGGAATTCTTCTTTCGGCCATCATCGCCGCCTCGATGTCGACGGCAGACAGCCAGCTTCTCGTGGCCTCCTCCTCCTTCACCTCGGATATCTACAAGCCTCTTATTCGTAAGAAGGCTTCCGACAAGGAGACTCTTTGGGTAGGACGCGGCGTCGTGCTTATCGTTGCCGTGATCGCTTACTTTATCGCAAGCAGCAAGGGTGACGGCGCACAGGCCATCATGAACCTTGTGGAAAACGCATGGGCAGGATTTGGCTCGGCCTTCGGCCCCGTTGTCATTCTCTCGCTCTTCTGGCGCAGATTTACCTATAAGGGCGCACTTGCAGGCGTTATCAGCGGTGCTCTCGTTGACGTGCTTTGGCTCGCCTTCCTTTCGGGATCGACGGGACTTTACGAGCTTATCCCCGGCTTTGCCGTAAGCATGGTTGTTGCCATCGTAGTAACGCTGCTCGATAAGAAGCCCTCCGAGGAGATCACCGCGATCTTTGACGAGGCAACCAAAGAACTGGAAGAATAATTCACACGGAAAAAAGAAAGACCGTTAAAATAACGGTCTTTCTTTTTTTATCCACCGATCAATAAACTCCCTTATCGGAATCGCACATGTTGGACGATTTATAAATATAATGGTAAAGATAATTTGGTTTATCTCTTGACATTCTTTTTTAACATGCTATAATTACTTTATAAACCTATTTTAACAGAGGAAAATTATGCCGAAAAACAACCAAACGGTCGATATGACAGAGGGGCCATTTTTCAAAAAGATGCTGGTATTTGCCATACCCATCATTCTTACAGGCCTTCTGCAATGCTTTTATAACGCCGCTGACCTCGTAGTCGTAGGACAGTTCCGAGGAGACCTCGCGGTTGCCGCCGTTGGCAGCACGGGCTCACTGACCAATCTGATCGTCGGACTTTTCATGGGTCTTTCGGTCGGTTCGGGCGTATGCGTGGCGCATCACATCGGTGCCAAGGAGCCCGAGGAGGTCAAAAAGGTAGTACATACGTCGGTGGTTCTGTCGCTGATATGCGGCATCGTGATCGCTGTCGTCGGCTTTTTCCTCTCCGAGAGCCTGCTTCAGATGATGGATACGCCTCCCAATGTTCTGCCACTCGCCACCCTGTATATGCAGATCATCTTCCTCGGCGTGCCTGCCTCCATGCTCTACAACTACGTTGCCGCCATGATGCGCTCGGCGGGCGACTCGAAGCATCCTCTGATCTTTCTTGCGATATCGGGCGTCGTCAACGTCCTTTTGAACGTCCTTCTGATCACCGTCTTTGATATGAGTGTGGACGGCGTAGCCATTGCCACGATTGCTTCGCAGTATCTCTCCGCAATCATGGCGATCGTGTATCTCGTTCGCAAGGACGGCGTGCTTCACCTTTCCTTTGGAGACCTTCGCATCCACGGTGCAAAGGTAGGAAAAATACTTCACATAGGCATCCCGTCCGGCATACAAAGCTCGCTCTTTTCGATCTCCAATGTTTTGATACAGTCCTCGATCAATAGCTTTGGCGACGCGGTCGTTGCCGGCTCTGCGGCAACTGCAAGCCTTGAGGGCTTTATGTATATCACGATGAACTCGATGTATCATGTGGCCCTTACCTTTATCGGACAGAGCGTGGGCGCGAGAAAGTTCAAAAACATCAAGCCGCTTACGATCTATAGCTCCATTCTTGTCACGGCGATCGGCTTTATCAGCGGCGCGATCCTGATCGCCTTCCGATACCCTCTCATCTCGCTCTACGTCTCGACCGAGGCTTCAACTGCGGCCGCACTGCAACGCCTTTGGATCATAGCCCCCACTTACTTCCTGTGCGGGCTGATGGAGGTGTTCTGCGCGGCACTCCGTGCGCTTGACCGTTCGGTCACGGCCATGGTCATCTCGCTCGCCGGTGCGTGCGGCCTCCGCATTCTTTGGATACAAACGATTTTCCGCATCTTCACCTCGCCGCAAACGATCTATATCTCATACCCTGTTTCATGGATTCTAACGATGGCGCTTCATTTGCTCTTTACGATCGCGGTCTCCAAAAAGATGATACGAAAATATAACGAAAATGTCCTTGTGTAAAAAAGGAAAAACGCGCCGACCTGTTGGTCGGTCCGGTTTTTATTCCTTTTCGGTTTCTTTATATTCATACATCATGGTGTGAACGGCGAAGGCAACTTCTTTTTTCTTGTTGTGAAGGACTACAAGATAAAATTCATCTCCGACAGCGGCAAGATCGAACGGCGTGCCAAATGCCGTACATCTTCCGTAATTGGTAAAATATATTGCATTTACGGTATGTCTGCCTTCGGTATAGTTCTTCGGTGCTTCATCCCTCGATACACGGTATACCGTATCCTTTACGACAGAAAATCCGCCGTGCGCCAAAAGGCGCAGTCTCAAGATACGTCGCACCGTCTCACAAATAAAAAAGACCGAAGCGATCGCACAAGGCAAAGCAAACGCAATGCCCAAAAGCAAAATATATGTGGCTAGGTATATCGACAGAATAATGATCGGAACACATATCAATAACACGATCGCCAACAAAATGAGATCATGCATCAGACCCGACCTTGCCGCCTTCGTTAATTGTTCCTTACAACTTTCATAAGTGATGATATTTTTTGTTTCCTTGGCCATTTTTCCACCGCCCTTCCAAAGCTATTTATCGCATATTTTTGGCAAAAAGAAATCAATTTTTATATTCAAATAAGTCGGAATGATACGCCGTCACAATTTCACCCGTCTCTTTTTTGGTGACAACGGTCATACTGTCGCCGCGGTGTGTCGTTTGATAAACGCCCAATGCGTGCATACGGAGCCTTTCGCTCCAAGTATAATTTTCCCTTGGCATTCGCCATTCCTTGCCGTTCTCAAAGCGAATGATGTAATTGTGGACCGCATCGGTGCGCCGCGGCTTGCCGCCGCGCTCGGCTCTATAGTGCTCCTCGTCTACGCTATGTACGGTCTCCACCTTTATGTCATAATCGTCGATCGACACGTTTTTGATTCGGTTATTGAGACGGATATGGTTGAAAATACCGTAGCCGATCAGAAAAACGATCACGGCAAGCAAGATCAATGTAACCAATTTCGGATAGATAAACTCCATGACCACCAAAAAAACGGCAAGGATAATGGCAGGAACCGTCCCCTTTTTGTAAGATGCCTCGGACGTTGACGGCGGATACTTTAACGCATGGATGATATCCTTTTCGATTTCGGCATAGGTCAATATCTGCTTTTTAGCCATAACGTCACCGCCTTTCTAAATTCAGGTCATACTTGAGGATGACAATCAACTGCGATCAGCGCCCCAAACAACAAGCTCACGCAATTGTTCACAAACGTTTTCCACATGATCAAAATCGTTGAGAGAAAAGGTTTGGTCTATGTCGGCACTCGGCACATACATATATACGGTATCTTTATCAATATTGAAACAAATTTCGATCCCATTTCTGCAAACAACGATATCCAGCATATCACACGACTCGTCGCTTATGATGCGCAAAACCTCCGTGTGCTCGTCAAATATGCTTTCTATCCTACCGCTTTCATTAGCTTCCCAAATTTCATTCCATATCCCGTCGCGAGCTCTTGGCGTCGAGCTTTCGCTTGGCAGGATGTTTTTCCTATCATGCGGCATCTTCTGTTTCATTTTTATGTTGCTCACAAGCCATCTGCCCACATCATAAACCGTAACCTCAAAGCCGCTTCCCTTTAATATAAGCCGTGAAGAACGTAATTTTCTTATGGACGGTATGTATTGCATATCGGTTATTTCGTGGTAAGCAACACAACCGTTTGTGCAAGAATGCTTTGCTTTTTTAGAATTTGCCGTATCAAATTCCATGATCTCGGAGTCAAAAAAATACAGATCATCCTTTGCCAAAATACAAATGGGCGCGCGGTTATGAAAGATATTAAAAAGCGCAAGCGGTAAAACGATCACAAAAAATGTGGGAATGACCATCCAAAGCTGAACTTTTATCGTTTCAAAAGATATTTGTTTTATGATACTTGATAAAACAAAACCGGAGAGCATAGCCGTGACAAAAATCAAGAAAAACCAAATCGAATAAAACGAACGGCTACGCACTCTTTTTCCCGCAACATCTTCAGGTTTTAAAGCCTCCTTTTTTACCAATGCCTTTCACCGCCTTTCTGTATCATTATAGCATACAATCGCGCGATTGTCAATAGGTGTCCTCGGATTGAGCCATTCCTTGTCCAAATCACGCAAAAACGTAATTCCATCCCCCCCCTGCGGCTTGGATAAAAAAATTCCGAGAACAAAGTTCTCGTGATTTTTTTGGCTGGGGCACTAGGATTCGAACCTAGGTAATGACGGAGTCAGAGTCCGTTGCCTTACCGCTTGGCGATGCCCCAATATCAAGCGGAAGTTATTTTACCATATTCGAGAGCATTTGTCAACCCCTAATTGAAACTTTTTTAAAAATAATTTTTATTCAAACAGTTCTTCCATGGGTACGCCTAAAATCTTGGAAATAGCAAAAAGCTCCCGATCCGTCGCGCTTCGCACCTGTCCCTCAAGTTTAGAATAGCTCGTGGGGTTGATATCACAGCCAAGCACCTGCATTTTTGCAACAAAATCTTTCTGCTTTATTCCCTTTTCCTTCCGCAAACGCTCAATGTTCTTGCCAACCATATTCGCGTCTCCGTATGCTTGTTTTCGAATTTTCATAAGCTTCGCCCTTTTTCATTCTTTTTTAGAATTATATTCCAAAAAACGCTTGACAAAATTCCAAAACAGAATTATAATGTAAATAATTCCAAAACGGAATAATATTTTAAGGAGAGTTGACTATGAAATTTTGTTCAAAATGCGGAAAAGAGATTCACGATGACGCTGTAATGTGCATACATTGCGGTTGTGCGGTTGCGCAAGCAAACACTGCCCCGAACGTAAATGATGCGCCAAGCGCAGGCTTGGCTGTTTTGGGATTTTTTATCCCGCTCGTTGGTTTAATTCTTTATTTGGTAAATAAAGAGTCCTCCCCGCAGAAAGCAAAATCTGCAGGAAAGGGCGCGTTGATCGGTTTCATCGTAAGCGTTGTGGTGTCTATCATTTACGGTGCCGCCGTAGGTGCCATGATTGGCGGCATGATGTATTATTAAAACAAAAAGAACAGAGAAAGAATGTTTCTCTGTTCTTTTTTTATAAAAACTTATCCCCGCTTTTCGTCCAAAAACTCCCCAATCTTTCCGATTGCCGCCTTCAGCTCCTCGGCCCTCGGCAGCGCAACGATGCGGAAATGGCAGTTGTCCTTGCAGTAAAAACCGCTTCCTGCCACAACGAGAATATTCTTGGCCTCAAGCAGCTGCATTGCAAAATCCTTGTCGCTCGCAAAGCCGAATTTCTCCAGCTCGATTTTCGGAAAGAGGTAGAAGGCCGCCGCATTTTTGACCACCTCGATGCCCTCAATCTGATTCAACGCCTCATAGGCCACCTTGGATTGCACGGCCACCCTTCCCTCGCCCGACAGCATCATCGCTCTCGTGTACGCCGTATCCGCAAGCGCAGCGGGAATCACTAGCTGCATAAGTGCATTCGAGCAAAGTCTGATGGAGGTCAGCGTGGTGAGCGCGGTGTTCATTTGTCTTTTCTTGTCCTCGGGACCGCTCACCACGAGCCAACCCGAGCGGAAGCCGCACAGACAATGCGATTTGGAAAGTCCGTTAAAGCTTAACACCAAAGCATCCTCCCCAAGCGTTGCCGTGGGCGTGTGGCACACGCCGTCCAAAACCAAGCGGTCGTAGATCTCGTCCGACAGAATCACAAGGTTA
>JAZTWS010000267.1:0-11050 GCA_045636005.1 Eubacteriales bacterium
CCCGATAAATCAAAATTTGAGAGAATAAAACGAAGCGGAGTCTTATGACTCCGCTTCGTTTTATTGTTTAGGATTTTTTCTTGAAGATGGAGAAGAGCGACTTGATCCAATTCCAAAGCTTTTGCCAGAAGGTAAGCTTCACCGGTTGTTCGGCGGGCTCGGTTTCCTTTGCGGGCTCGTCAGGTTCGGTTTCCTCCGAGGATTCTTCGGGATCGGTGGTGCTTTCTTCAGGTTCAGGGGCAGTGACTTCGGTGGTGTCGGCGGGCTTTGTCTCTTCCGAGGGGTCGACGGGAATCGGTTCGGTCGAAAGATCGTCTGCCTCAAGGTCTCCCTCGGCGAATGTGACGGGGGAAGGATTGGTGGTGATCATCGCAAGACGGAGCGAGGAGTCGCTCTCTTTTGCGGCAAT
Organism: Eubacteriales bacterium; assembly: GCA_045636005.1. Classification (GTDB taxonomy): domain Bacteria; phylum Bacillota; class Clostridia; order Oscillospirales; family CAG-272; genus RGIG8775. The sequence goes on from JAZTWS010000267.1 coordinate 410, forward strand.
CGTCATGCGCGGCGTACATTCGGTGACCGTTACGTCGTCGATCCACGAATAATTATGCCAAGAATACATGGGGAGGTTGATGGAAAGCATACCTGCCTGTGAGACCATCATTTCCTCGGTCAGCGTTACGAACATGGTAAATTCCTGCCATTCGCCGCCCTTGACGTTGTGCTTTACCGTGGTTACTGCGGACGAATTTGAGGTGGCGTTCGTTATGTTGCAGGAAATTACGCCGTCTTCGGAGGGCTTGGCGCGGAAGGAGATGCGGAAGCATTTTCCGACATCGTCGGCCGTAAGCGCGCTACCCTTTAAGGTATTGTAAAGCTTTACCGTGACGGAAATGCCCTCAACACGAAGCGCCATTGAGCCGTCCTCTTCCACGAGATGCATCGCGCGGGGATTTCCGCCGCCAAAGCAAGCGATATAATTGGAGTAGATATTCGTTTCGCCTAAGGTTTTGCCGTCGATTACCGCACCTTCATGCGTTACGATGGTGGCCGAGGACGTTGTTTTACTTTCGGTGGGGATGCCGATTGCCACGCCCGGCTGATAGAAGTCGAAATTTGCTTCGAATACATACGGGTTCCGGACGGTCGAATGATCCGAAACGAGAGCAAGCGTCACGTAGTCACCAAGGTCGGTCTTGGAGGCAAGAGCCGAAAGATCCAGCGACAACTGCTTGCTGTCAAAGGCGGTGAAGCTGCCGAGCGGGATCCTGTTCCACCAAGCCTCTTCGCTCATCAACTTGCTGTGGGTAAGCGTTGCTTCGTCTACCTTATAGTTCGGCAGTGCATAGACCGTAAAGCTGGTACCCGCGTCGGGCAAGCCATAGGTGGAAAGCGTGATCTTCGTGGCCGAGGCGATGCTGGCTGCGGGGTAGGTGAGAAGGGCAGTGCTTCCGCCCTCCACGAGAAGCTCCTTCGCGTCGCCAAACACCTTGGTGGGATGTGCGGAGGAAACGTAGGTATCGGCAACGGCGTAGAGTGCGTAGGTGCCTTCGGTTGTAAAGGTGACCGATTTTTTCTCCGCAAGCGGCGTGCCGTTCTTGGAGAGGATGCCGCTCGTTGCCGTAATCGTGTAGGTGGTTCCTGCCGCGAGACCGTCGGTCTCGAAGGTAAAGAGTGCGTCATTCTGCGAGGAGATCCACTTGCCGTCAATGCGTTTGCCGTTGGCGCTTGTTACAACCATGCCGCGATTTACGCTTTCGGGATCTACTGCGTCAAAGAAGCGCACCTGAATGCTCTGCTCATGCTCGTAGCTGTTCATGGGCTTGCCGTAAGGGGTGTAGGGGCCGATCGTCCACTTGCCCGAAACGGGAATAGCGGTCGAGCCGTCGGTGGGGGTCATCCACGCCACCTCGGGTGCGCGGTTTTCGTCGGGCTTCAGATGCACGTCAAAGAATTTGATCAGTGCCACGAAGCGATCGTAGCCGTACTCATCGTCGTAGCCGATGGGATAGGTGTGATTTTGATCGAGCATGGGGATGAGGAAGAACGGCTGCTCGTTTACTCCCTCAAAGGCTTCCTTAATGGGCGCAAAATTGCCGAAGCAACCGTACTCGTCACGCAGACCCTCGGAGGTTGCGATCGGAACCTTTTCGTAATGGTTGAAGGAACCCGTGTTGAAAAGAAGTCCGGTGCCGCCACCGCCGGCAATGTAGGAGCAAGCGGTTTCCGAGCTTATCTCGGTCACGCCGTCTTTGTAAGTCATAAAGGGCTGCACGATGGCTTTGAGGCGTCCCTCGGGCGTTTTGGCGGTGCTTACGGTTCCCTCGGGGAAGATGTCTCCCGCGGTGACGTTTACATTGTAGCCGGGAACGGCGGAATTGTAGCTCTTGTTATTCTTAACCGAAAGAATTGCCGCACCGATGGTGGCCTTGGAGATGCCCGCCGAGCCGAGATTTTCGGCACTGTAGCCAAGGTCGTCGGCAAGATAGCGCGCGCAACGGACGGCGGCTCTTGCGTTGTTGTAAAGATCGTAGGAGACGCCGTAGTTGCCGTGTGTGACCGCGGCAGAATATTGGTCACGGTTAAGGAAGGGGTGGAAGGAGTGGTCATACTGCACGGCGGCGTAGCCGTTGAGGGCAAAGCCCAGCAGGGTACAGCGTGTGTAGCCTGCCTGTACGTTAAGCTCCTTATAGGTTGACGTACCCTCCTGGACGTAGGTGGGAACCTTTTGTCCGTTCAGCGGTTGCGAGGGGTAGACGATATTCATCGTATACTTATAGTCGATGGGCGTTTTGCCGTCGCGTTGCTTGAGGCGCGCGATCATATCCTCCACCGAGGTGAGCTCGCCCGTGCCGTTTACATCGTTTGTCGTGCCGGGAACATTATTGTTCCAAGCCTTCATGTATTCTTCCATGACGCCGTTTACCGACCAGATGGACGGGTCGTAATACCATACGTCACGCTCCAGGCGGTAGCCCTCGGGTAAGAAGTATGCGTAATGGATCGAGGTGGAAATCGGCTTGCCGTTGGCGTCCAATATGTCATTCAGCTTTTTGCCGGCGTACTTACTGCGCGCGTCGGAGAGTGCCAGCTCGATATAGGGAGAGATGGCGTTCTCGTGGTCCATGAAGTCGACCACGGCAACAAGGTATCCCTGCTCGATGTAGTCGGTCAGAATGGAAATATCGTCCTCGGTACCGATACGCGGGCCGCAGGAGTGATTGATGATATAGAAAAGGAGGTTTTTGGTATCGTAGTGCGTGGTGGTCTCGCCCTTTTCATTGGTGAAATAGCCGCCGTTGCGAGAGGGATCGCCGCCATTGCTTCCCGTAAGCTCGCGCGGGGATTTGCCCTTGACGGTCTCACCCGTGGCGGCATCCACATAGGTCACGCTGTCGATCTCGGAAAGACCGTAGCGCACCACGGGATTGGTGCCTACTATGTTCTTGTCCCAATAAAACGCAATGTCGGCCACAAGGTCGGGGTAGCGTGTGTCCTCTACTGCTTCGAGGACGCTGGGTTCGTTTGCGATCTGCGTTTTGTAGTTGGTCGAAAGCAGGACGCTCTTGTGAGTCGTGGCCACATATTTCTCCAAATCATCATAGATCATGACACCGTTGTCGTCCTCGGTCATATATGAGCCGCGGTATTCATCCGCGCCCGGAAATGCCAAAACCCCGAGGGGGAGACAGCCAACTAAAAGAACAACGTGCAAAAAGAATGATAAAAACGAACAAAATCTTTTGCGCTTCATAGCAGTTTCCTCCACAAAATATACAAAATGTCGGTAAAAATATTATACAATCCCTCTTGACGTTTGTCAAGGGATTTTTTGTTCAAATTTTGATTTATCGGTGTGTTGCGCAGAGACACGCGAGGAAAGTTTTCGTCCACCTTTTTCGAGGTTGCGAAGCAAACTCGTAAAGGCAGGCGCGGTCGAGGGCGCGGAGCCCTCGTCGCCTCCGCAGAGGCGAAAGCCTTTTGCGGCATTTCTTTTTTGCAAAGCTTTTTTCTTTGTGCCTCTATAGGCAAAGAAAAAAGCGACAGAAACTCTTGCGCTTGCAAGGGATAGAGGTATTGCTCAGCAAAAACAATCCGGACGCTTTCTTTGACACCCGAGGCGCAAAGAAAGCTTTGCAAAGAAACGCCGTTTCTTGGGGCGCTGCCCCAACCCCCGCAACCCTTTGAAAAGGCTTGACCGAAACTTTCCTCGCTTGGTTTAAGCGTAGCCACACCGACAAACTTCAATTTATTGGTTTTCTGTCACCCCATGTCAGTATTCGTCGGTGTTTGGCAGTTTGAGGTGCGGTAAGATAGGCTACGGCAGGTCGAGAGCCGCCTGCCGACTGTGGAGAGAGAGGTGGTCTTATGGTGTAAAGGAAAACGAAAAGGAGTGGGGAGACCTTGCCGTGCGCGCCAAGGAGTATATCCTTCGGTGTTATGCCTGCGGCGACGGCGGCAAAAACGGAGGGCGGTTTCCCAACATGGCGGGCTTTTGTCGCTATCTCGGCGTCGGCGTGGAGCAGTTTGGTATTCGGATGCAGGAAAGACAGGAGGAATACGATACGCTTTGTGCCATGTTTGAGGACGAGGCCTTAAATTCGGGTCTTTCGGCCACGCTGATCTCGGCCTATCTCAAGCGGCATCTTGGGTATGGCGAGAAGCAGGAGGCGACGGGCAAGTCCTCCGTAGCATTGGATCCCATCCAGCTCGTGTTTGAGCACGACATTTTCGTGGACGGCGAATGAAGACGGTAAAGATCGGCGGTGTGCCGAGTCCAAAACAGGCCGAATTCTTTGCCTCCAAGGCCAAATTCACCGCCTACGGCGGCGCGCGCGGCGGTGGAAAGTCCTGGGCGCTTCGGCGCAAGCTGGTGGCGATTTGCTTGCGATATGAGGGCGCGACCTGCCTTTTGGTGCGACGCTCATACGCCGAGCTGAAGGCCAATCATTTGGGCGCGTTTCTGCGGGAATACGGGAGCTTTCTCACCTATCGCGAGGCCGAAAAAACGCTGTTCTTTCCGAACGGAAGTCGCATTCTTTTCGGCTTTTGCGCCTCGGATCGCGATCTTCTTCGCTATCAGGGGCAGGAGTACGACGTGATCGCCATCGACGAGGCAACGCAGCTCTCCGAGTCGCGTTTTCAGGTCTTTAAGGCCTGCCTGCGTGGTGTAAATCCCTGTCCGAAGCGCATGTACCTTACCTGCAACCCCGGCGGTGTCGGGCACGCATGGGTGAAGCGGCTTTTCGTGGATCGGGAATATCGAGAGGGTGAGGATCCGGCGGATTATGCGTTCATTCGGGCGCTTGTGGGGGACAATACGTATCTTCTTGCACGCGATCCCGAATACAAAAAGCAGCTTGAAGGATTGCCAACAAAGCTTCGTGAGGCCTGGCTCTACGGACGGTGGGACGTCTTTGAGGGGCAGTTTTTTCCCGAATTTGACGAAACGCGTCACGTTTGTGATGCGTCGAAGCTGCCGCGCATAAGCCGTTATTTTCTGGCCATGGATTACGGCTTTGACCGACTGGCCGCCCTTCTCGTTGGGGTGAAGGGGGAGGAGGTCTATATCCTGCGCGAGTACTGCGAATCGGGTCTTACGCTCGGCGAGGCGGCGGCGCGCGTGGTGAAGGAATTTTCGCCCTACCGCCTTATGTACGCCGTGGCGTCGCCGGATCTTTGGAACAGGCGGCAAGACAGCGGAAAAAGTGGCGTGGAGATCATGCAATCGGTCGTGGGTATGCCGCCCATGATCGCGGCCGACAACCGACGCATTCCCGGCTGGCGCGTGGTGCGGGAATATCTCGGCGGGGAAAGGCCGCGCCTTCACATTTTTGAGGGGTGTCGGGAGCTTATCCATTCGATGTCGGCACTTCTTTGCGACCGCGTGCGAACGGAGGACGCGTCGAGCGAGCCTCACGCCGTGACACACGCTCCCGAAGCACTTCGGTATGCACTGATGAGTCGTTTGCCCTATGAGGGAGGGGCAAACGCTTCGGATGTCTTTTCCGACTTCTTTGGGAGAGCGCGTGCGGAAGCAAGCAATTTATTCGATTAGAAAGGATTTGTAGAAAATGAGTAATAACACAGTTGCCCGTGAGCTGTTTGAGGGCTTTTCGGGTCTTGGGCTCTCGTCGGGGCGTGGCAAAAGCTCTTGCCGTCTGGACAATTTCCGCGTGCTTGCCGACGGCTCCTTGGAGAAGCGTGAGGGAATGCGGCAGATCGCCTCGTTGCCCCTTGCGGTGCGTGGGATATGCTCCTTCGCAGACGCGAACGGAGAGGTGCTTTTGGCGGCGGCGGGAAACCGCCTGTATCGCTTGACATCGGCGGGAGAGGCGAGTTTTTCGATTTGTTTGGAGAACGAGAACGGCAAGGTTGGTTTCTTTCGGTACGGCGGTCGCCTGTATATACTGGACGGCGCGCATCTTTATCGCTACGATGGTGGGTGCGAGGTGACGAAGGTCACGGGATACACGCCGCTTTACGGTAAGGATTGGGATCCGCTCTACGTCAATCAAAGCGTATACGAGCCCATCAACCGGCTTTCGCCGCGCATTCGGATTCGGTATACGTCAGGTATAGCGATCGACAACATACACCTAGGTGTCGAGGCGGAGAGTGTGGAGTGGATCTTAGTCAACGGGCGGACGCTGGACGCGTCGAGCTATCTATTGCTAAACGATCGCCTTCGCATTGGGTTTTACGAGCCTGTGACCTGCGAAACGATGGAGGTCTGTGTCCGTCTGCCCGCGAGCGATTATTTTGACGAAAATTTTGTTTCGTCGGTTTCGGCCGCCGTGTACGAGGATTTTGACAACAGCAGAGTTTTTCTGTACGGTGGCAAAACGCCGTCGACGCTTTACGTCTCCGCTCACGTAGACCGCGAAAGCTTGCGCGAGGACAAGGCGCGCTTTGCGGATTCGTGCGGTCTGTATTTTCCGAACGATCGCGAGCTTTCCTTTGGAAACGGAGAGCCGATCACGGCCGTCGGGCGCATTTACGATCGCATGACGGTGTTTTCTCCGTCATCGCTTTGGGTGACCGAGCGCTTGGGGGAGACTGAGAGGTTCCGTGTGCAGCTTATACCGATCTGTCATCACAGAGGTTGCTCGGCTCAAAGGGCGCTTTTGATGACGGGAGCCGCCTCGCCGATCACGGTGAGCGACGGGGGCATCTACCGATGGAAGATCGACTCGGATCTTTTGGACGAATGCATTACGCGAAAGCTTTCGGACGATATGGCGCCGCTTGTGGATGAGAGCTTTTGGCGGCACGCGGAGGTCTGCCACAACCGAAGCCGCGCGGAGCTTTGGTTTTACGCCAAGGGGGACGCGGAGGGGCGCATTTTTATCTATTCGCTTGACCGCGAAACTTGGTATTGCTTTCACGGCATTGCGGCAGACGGGCTTTTTACCTTTGCGGGCGGTGTCGGTGCGGTGAGAGGCGGCGAGATCTTTCTTTTCGACGAGAGGCTTTCCGCCGATCAGATGGCCGAGGGCGAGAAGCCGATCGAGGCAGTCTTTATGAGCGGTTGGTTGGATTTTGGCGGCGTGGAGGCAGAAAAGCGATTGGCGAGAGCCACGCTGGTCACTGCGCTTGGCGAAGGTATGCGTGTTGGCTTGGATGACGGCGAGCGTTTATGCGAGGTGGTGCTGACGGACGCCGACCGCCAAGCACCCGATATTTACGATTTGCGAACGCCAACGGGACGCTTCCGTTCGGTACGGCTTACCCTGACGGCAAGCGGCCTCGACCGACAAAGAATTTACCGTGCAGAGCTTTTGGCACAGAAAGGAAAAGAATGATAACATCGACATGGAAATTATACGAGCAGGGCAAGGAGCACAAGCGGCGTTTGGGGCTTTACGAGCGCGTCCGTGAGAACGAACGCTTCTACCGCGGCGATCAGTGGCATGGTGTAAACGCCGAAAATCTTCCCAAGCCCGTCTTTAACGTGATCAAGCGCGTGATCGATCATTTGGTCTGCTCGGTTGCAGCCGACCGATACGAGATCTCCTATACCGACGATCAAATTCCGTTTCAGAAGGAAGGGAAGCTTACCGAGCAGGTGCGAAGTGCGCTTGCGGTCATGACGCGAAACGCGGCCTACCGCTGGGACAAATGCCGCATGAACGACCTCGTCTATTCGCTTTTGCTGGACGCGGCCATCTCGGGTGACGGCGTGGCCTACTGTTATTGGGACGCCGACGCCAAGAGCGGCATTTACCGTGGCGACATCGGCGTGCAGACGGTGGACGCGGTCAACCTTTTCGTCGCGGATGTCAACCGCGCCGACATTCAGTCGCAGGACTATGTGATCCTGTCGGGCAGATGCTCGGTGGAGGCGCTTCGGCGCGAGGCAAAAGCCTGCGGTCTTTCCGAGCGCGAGATCGCCAAGATCCGTCCCGACGATGACGTGGACGGCGGTGCGGGGGGTTACGCGATGGACGAGCTTGCAGGCGAGGGCGAAGAAAAGGCAACCTATCTCGTGCGCTTCTTCCGCGAGGGCGGGAAAGTGGTTTATGAAAAATCGGTACGCGAGTGCGTGCTTTGCCGCACCGTGACCGATTGCAAGCTCTATCCCATTGCCTATTTTAACTGGGGGCTTACCAAGAACTCTTTCCACGGCAACTCGCCGATCAGCGCGATGGTGCCGGCGCAGAAATTCATCAACCGCGCCTACGCGATGGTGATGAAGCACATGACCGACAGTGCCTTCTCGAAGGTGGTTTACGACAAGAGTCGCATTCCCGAATGGAACGCGGCGGTCGGAGAGGCCATTGCCGTGGTGGGCGCGCCCAACGTGGCGGACACCGTACAGGTGATTGAGCCCGGACGCATGGAGGGGGGCTATCTTGAGTTGATCGAGAACGCGCTCTCCACTACCAAGGAGCTGATGGGCGCAACCGAGACGGCCCTCGGCAACACGGCCCCCACCAACACGAGCGCGATCTTGGCGCTTCGTGAGACCTCCAAGCTTTCGCTCGGACGGCTGGAGAGTGCGCTTTCCCGTTGCCTTGAGGATGTGGCAAACATTTGGGTAGACATGATGTGTGCCTATTATCCGCAGGATCGCCTGCTTCCTTATGACGAGGCGGGCAAGACCGTGACGGCAAGAGTGGATCTTCCGCTTTTGAAGAACTGTTTGATACGCGCGAGAGTAGATATCAACGAGGCCGAGCGTTACAGCGCGAGCGCGACGCTCAATACGCTTGACAAGCTGCTTGACGGCGGTTTTATCGGCGTGGAGGAGTATTTGGAGCATATGCCCGATGGAATCCTGCCGAGACGCCGCGAGCTTTTGGACAAGCGAAAGGGAGGAGGTGAGAGGGCATGAGTGAAAACGAGGAAATTCTCACGGTTGAGGAAGACGTGGCCGTGGTGGAAGAAGAATCCGCGAGCGAGCCTGCCGTCGAGGCGGTGACGCAATCGCGAGAGGAAAACGACGCACTTCGCGCCGAGGTCGAGCGGCTTCGCGGCGAGGTGACGCGACTTTCGGCTCTGCAGGAGCGGGCGCGAAGCGAAATGGATGAATTTTGTTCGCTTTTTCCAAGCGTTTCTCTCGCCTCGCTGCCGCATGAGGTGCGCGAGCAGGTAGACGCGGGCGTGCCGCTTCCCGCGGCCTATGCGCTTTTTGAAAAGCGCGAGGCCTATCGCGCGGCGGCCGGCAAAAAAAGTGCGGACTCGGCTTGGCGCGGCATGAACGAAACGGCAGGCGGCGACTATTATTCGCCGGCCGAGGTGAAGGGAATGTCGCAAAAAGAGGTCCACAAAAACTATAAGAAAATCATAGAATCCATGAAACATTGGAAATAAAACATCAGAAAGGAACTGAAAACATGAGTGTTGCTAATTTTATTCCTACGATCTGGAGCGAGACGCTTTACGAGGGCCTTGTGGGGCAGTGCATTGCGGTGAAGAACTGCAATCGCGAGTTTGAGGGAGACATTTCGGGTATTGGATCGGAGGTCAAGATTGTCGGCATCGGCGACGTAAACATCCAGACTTACACGCCCAACACCACCCTTGGTGAGCCCGATATTCTCAGCGATTCGGTTCGCACCATGAACATTGATCACGCGCGCTATTTCAATTTTATGATCGACGACGTCAATCGTGTGCAGGCCTCTCCCAAGCTGATGGGCGCGGCATTGAAGAACGCCGCGCGCGGTCTTGCCAACGTGGCCGATCGCGAGGTGTTGGCCCTTCACGCCGACGCCGCCAACAGCATCGACGTCACGGCCGCAACCGAGGAGAATCTGCTCAACCCCTTTATTGAGGCGCGCAATCTTCTTTACAAGAACAACGTGACCGACGCCTCCGAGGTGGTCTTTGAGGTTTCGCCCGACGTGGCGGCCCGTCTCTTTAAGGACAAGATGGAGCTTGTGACCAACAACAACGAGCTTCTTGAGAACGGTTGTCTCGGCAGCATTATGGGCTGCAAGGTCTACGTTTCCAATAACGTGGCCGTGGAGGAGGAAGGCGGTAAGCTCTACCACCGTTGCATCGCCCGCACCAAGCGCGCGATCGCCTTTGCCCAGCAGCTTCAGAAGATCGAGGCGTACCGTCCCGAAGGCTTCTTTGCCGATGCCGTGAAGGGACTTTACCTGTACGGCATGAAGGTCGTATACCCCACCGAGATGGTGCGCATCAACGTGGATATGGGAGCGAGCGTCTAATGCTTTGCAGTCAGATCTACAAAAAGGCACTTCGTCTGATCGGTGAGATCGAGCCCGACGACGCACGCACCGAGGACTATCTTGAGCGCGCGCCCTACATACTCGCAACCGCCGTTTCGGATCTCCGTATGCTTGATGCCTACTATCGCCGCGCCTTTTCGCTCGGCGAGCAGGAGCTGAAATCCGAATACGAGCTTTTCTTGCCGCTTTCCGAAAAATTTCCACTCTCGGATCGCTTCGTGGGAGCGGTGAGCGCGTATCTGGCGTCCATTCTTCTCATCGACGAGGATAGTGCGCTTTCGGACAAGCTTTACGATACGTTTTGTGTCGGCGTGACGGCCATCACCCAGGAGATCCCTGCCGAGCGGCAGAAGATCCTCGATATGTACAAATAAAACGAAGGCGGAGTCAAGGTAACTTGACTCCGCCTTCGTGTATAAATTGAAGTTTGTCGGGGAGAGAACGCCAAGGGAACTTTTTGAAAAAAGTTCCCTACGACCCTCAAAAACTTTTCT
>JAZTWS010000268.1:0-3284 GCA_045636005.1 Eubacteriales bacterium
ATGTCCGAGCGGGTATTCGTAGGTATGTGCCGCAATCTTGGGGTAGCCCGTGGTGCCCGATGTGAAGAACATGAGCATAAGATCCTTGCCGCAGGGCGTTTCCGCAGTGCGATAGAAGTGTGCGCTGAAGAGGGGGTATTCCTCGTTAAAGTCGCGCCAACCGTCGCGCTTGCCGCCCACCATGATGCGTGTGGTAAGGCTTGGACACTTGTCAAGGCACATATCAATCTGATTTGCCACGTCGCCGTCGGCCGTACAGACCACGGCGCTGACTTCGGCACTGTTGAAGCGGTACTCGAAGTCGTGCGCGAGAAGCTGATTGGTCGCGGGGATCGCGATGGCACCGAGCTTGTGAAGTGCCAAGATCGAGAACCAGAACTCGTAATGACGCTTGAGGACGAGCATGACGCGGTCGCCCTTCTTGATGCCCAAGGACTTGAAGTAATTGGCCACCTGTGCGGAGCCGCGCTTCATGTCGTTGAAGGTGAAGCGACGCTCGTTCTTGTATTTGTCGATATGGAGCATCGCCAGCTTATCGGGGTCGCGCTTGGCAATAGCGTCCACTACGTCGAAGGCAAAGTTGAACTTGTCCTCGTTCTTGAAGTCGATCGAGGTCGGATAGCCCTTCTCGTTCTCCTCCACGTGAATGAAGTTGTCGCTGATCATAGGACGCTCACTCGTACGCGTGGTAAAGAGGGTATCACGAACGACGGTCTCCTTTTCGTTCTCGCCGGGCAGAACGATGGCAACAAAGTAGCAGTCGCGTCCGTCCACGGCGATCATGCCGTGCGGGGTGGAGCTGTTATAGTAGATACTGTCGCCCTCGCTGAGATATTCCACGTTGTCACCGATCTGGATCTTTAAGCGTCCGCTCATTACGAAGTCGAATTCCTGACCCGAGTGCTTTGCCGTGTGAATGGGCTTATCCTGAAGCTCGGGATCGTACTCGTAATGTACCCAATAGGGCTCGGCAATCTTCTTGCGGAAGTTGGGCGCGAGGTTCTGAATGTCGATGCCGTCCTCCTTCGCGGTTGCCTGACCCTGACCCTTACGGGTGATGGTGTAGGACGAAAGGTGTGCGCTTTGACCCTCCAAAAGATCGCTGATGCCGATACCAAAGGTGAGGGCGCATTTATGAATAAAGGTAAAAGGGAAGTCAAGTTGACCGTTTTCGTACTGTCGGTACTCGTCAAGACTTACCTCTGTCTTTTCTGCCATTTCGGCTTCACTCAAATTGAAAATGCCGCGCATTTCGCGAATTCGGGACGCGACCTCCATAAGTTTTTCTTGAGAAACCGTTGCCATACTTAGATCATCCTTTCTTTGAAAATAATAAAAACCCGTCTCAATCTTTGAGACGGGTGTAAAAACACTCGCGGTACCACTCAAATTGCAACAAACGTTGCCACTTTTGGAATCGAACAATTCCTATGCACTGACGTAGCATTCACGGGGGGGCGCTACTTACGCTTGCGTTCGCACCTCCGACTCGGAAGGGATAGGTCATAGAAAATGCCGTTACCGACTCACAGCACCCGTCGGCTCTCTGGAAACGTACGCTTTTCGACCGTCTTCGTCACAGTCTTTTTATGAAATTACAGATATTTTATCACCTGGAACGCGATTTGTCAAGCATTTTTTTGAAATTTTCTCGTTTTTTATAGATTTTTTTGCATTTGTATGCTATAATGCCATTATTAAGAAGTGGAAGGAGTTTTTCGATGTTCCGTAAAGCCGTTTTGTCTGATCTTGATGCGATTTCCCGTATTTACGACGCGATCCATGACCGCGAGGAAGCGGGGCTTTCCCACACGGGTTGGCAGCGTTCCGTCTACCCCATGCGAAGCACGGCCGAGACCGCCATTTTGGCGGACGATTTTTTCGTGCTGGAGGAGGACGGGGAGATCTTGGCTTCGGCAAGGATCAATAAAATACAAGTGGAAGAATATAAGCTCGTCAATTGGTCGCACGATGCGCGGGACGCGGAGGTCATGGTGCTTCATACGCTTGCCGTGGCACCGTGGGCGGCAGGGAAGGGACACGGCACGCGCTTCGTGCAGTTCTACGAGGACTACGCACGCGAAAACGGTTGCCCCTATCTCCGCATCGACACCAACGAGAAAAACGCGCGCGCTCGCGCTCTTTATAAAAAACTCGGCTACGCGGAAAAGGGAATTATCCCCTGCATCTTCAATGGCATCAAGGGCGTGAATCTCGTGTGTTTGGAAAAGACGCTATAAGAGAACGAGTAGGGGGCTTTTTGAAAAAAGCCCCCTACCACCCCAAAAACTTTTGAGAAATTTATAGGGCAGACCTTGCGGCCTGCCCTTACATTTTTATTTTTTGAGCTGGCGATTGTATTGAGGAAAACATTCCAAGAAATAATTGCATTCATCACAACAGCACTCATATTCCGGGTGTTCTCCGTTTCCCAAACACTCCGTCCCTTGTGGTGAAGGTGTTAAAACCGTTCCGGTAACGTCTATGATTTGCTTTTGATTTTTCTTCATTTTTATTTCTCGTTTCTAAAATAAAAAGTGTGTGCAACCGAAGTCACACACACCGAAAAATGCCTGACTTCGACTCGCTACCACACAAAATCGAAATATCATCTTATCACCGAAGTGGACAAAATGAAGTCAGCACTTTTGCCATAATAAAGTGCCCACTTCAATGAAATAAGATGATATGTATTTGATTTTTGTGTGGTGATTACATTATACACCCTTTTTTCGTTTTTGTAAAGTGTAAATTTATAAAAAGAACCTAATTGCGCTCAAAAAAGGGGCAGACCTTGCGGTCTGCCCCTTTAATTTTTATGGATGATTTGCCGAAGTATCTCTCAAGGAGACCCCGGAAGGCTCTGCCGTGGCGGGTCTCGTCTTGAGACTGCATTTGAAATCAAGGTTTTATTATTTGATTTTTATAAATCACACTTTTGGCACACCGAGTCTGTATTTGTTTTATTTGTTGTTAGAATAAAAATTGCTGTGAAATACAATGCTCGCAGTAGCGACTCTATAACCAGTGAAGTGTTTATAGCGAGAGTTCCGTTCAAATCAATTTGGTGATATGCAGGACCGCCTACATTTATTAGGTTAAATATAAGCAAACCAACGGAAAGTATAGCATGACCTAATGCTCCGTATTTAAGTAGCTTTATATATTTAAAGTTAAAAAGCGTTCCTGTAAACGTAATAGCAATGAATATAACCTTTAAACACGAAAACGAAAAAATGACAGGATACATAGGGATATATTTTAGCTGTATATCCATATTACTT
>JAZTWS010000269.1:0-4940 GCA_045636005.1 Eubacteriales bacterium
GGTCACAGGCATGATTCGTGCCGAACAGATCACGGACGATTCTTCTGTAAAGCTGGCCGAGATGGTCAAGGTTGCCGACGAGGTGGAGGCTTTCGTTATTCGCGAAAGCAGTATCGAGGGCGTTGCCGAGCTTTCCAAGAAGCGCGTAGACTCGGATAAGAACTGGGTCAAGATCGTAGCGGCAAGCGAGAACGGCGAGATCCTCGAGGGTAAGGTTACCGAGGTGGTTAAGGGTGGCGTTGTTGCTATCGTTGACTCGGTACGCGTGTTCATTCCCGCATCCCAGACGGGTGTTCCGAAGGACGGCGATCTTTCGACTCTCGTTGGCACGGTTGCCAAGCTTAAGATCATTGAGGTTAAGAGCTACGGCAAGAAGGCGATCGGCTCGATTCGCGTGGTTCTCCGTGAGGAGCGCCGTGCGCTTGAGACTGCTTTCTGGGCGGAGATCGAGGAAGGTAAGAAGTACACCGGTAAGGTTAAGAGCATGACGAGCTACGGCGCGTTCGTTGACCTTGGCGCAGGTGTTGACGGTATGGTTCATGCATCCGAGCTTTCTTGGAAGCACATTAAGAATCCTGCCGAGGTTGTTTCGATCGGTGACGAGATCACGGTATTCGTGAAGAGCTTTGACGTCGAGAAGAAGAGAATTTCTCTTGGCTACAAGACCGAGGATACGAATCCTTGGGTGCTGTTCCGCAATACATACAACGTTGAGGACGTTGTATCGGTCAAGATCGTGAACATGATGCCCTTCGGCGCATTTGCCGAGATCATGGACGGCGTTGACGGCCTGATCCACATTTCGCAGATCGCACAGACCAGAATCGGAAAGCCTGCTGACGTTCTTGAACTTGGTCAGACGGTTGACGCAAAGATTATTGAAATCGATGACGAGAACAAGAAGGTAAGCCTTTCTATCCGTGCTTTGCTTGACGAGGCACAGGCAGAGGCCGAGGCAATGCCCGAGGAGGCAGTAGCCGAGGAATCCGCCGTGGAAGAAACCGCTGAGGCTGCCGAATAAGCAAGCCATAAATGCTCTCCGCCAAAATTTTGCGGAGAGCATTTTTTAGGAGGAAATATGGATATTCTTTTGAGTATTGCTATTGCACTGTTTGCGGGGCTTATGATGACGCGTGTGATCAAGCCCTTCGGCCTTCCCGCCGTTACGGCGTATTTGGTGGCCGGCGTATTGATCGGCCCGTATTGCCTTGGTGCGCTTGGAAATCTTCTCGGCGTTTCGGGGCTTGGCTTCGGTTCCATGGAATATGTGGAGCATTTTGGTGTGATCTCGGACGTGGCGCTTGGCTTTATTGCCTTTTCCATCGGTAACGAGTTTCGCCTTTCGCAACTTAAGAAAATTGGAAAGCAGGCCACGGTAATTGCGATTTTGCAGGCACTTGCGGCCACGCTTTGCGTGGATATTGCCTTGATCGGTTTGAGTTTTATTCTCGGCGAGGATAAGCTCCCCATGAGCGTAGCCATTACGCTCGGTGCGGTCGCTACGGCAACGGCACCTGCGGCAACGCTGATGGTTGTCCGTCAGTATAAGGCAAAGGGCCCGGTTACAGACATTTTGCTTCCCGTTGTTGCACTTGACGACGCGGCGGGACTCGTGGTGTTTGCCGTTTCCTTCGGAATTGCTAAGGGTATGGTAAGCGGCACCGTTGACGTGTTCTCGATCGTGATCGATCCTCTTATTGAGATCGTGGCGTCGCTTCTTCTCGGTGCGCTTATGGGATTCCTTTTCGATCGTATCGAGCGACTTTTCCATTCGAAGAGCAAGCGTCTTTCGGTTTCGATCACCTTCGTTATCGTAACGGTTGCCATTACGATGCTGAAATTCCAAGTCGGACATGTTCACATAGGTTTCTCACCCCTTTTGGCCTGCATGATGCTCGGAACGGTGTTCTGCAATATATGCGAGACCTCCGAGGAGTTGATGGATCGCGTAGACCGATGGACGAATCCCTTGTTCGTTTTGTTTTTCGTGATCAGCGGTGCAGAGCTTGAGCTTAGCGTGTTTACCGATCTTGCCATCGTTGGCGTTGGCGTGGTATATATTATTTTCCGCTCGCTCGGCAAATATTTCGGAGCGGCGGCAAGTGCAAAAATGACGAAATGTGACCCTAACATCATAAAATATCTTGGTATCACGCTTCTGCCGCAGGCGGGTGTGGCGCTCGGCATGTCGGTTACGGCAAAGCAGCTCGGCACCTTTGAAGGTACGCTTATCCGCAACATCATTCTGTTTTCGGTGCTGATTTACGAGCTCGTAGGCCCTATGCTTACCAAGATCGCTTTGACGAAGGCAGGGGAGATCATTCCCGAAAACAAGGTGTCTTCGCGTGTCCTTAACGCCGATCGCAAGAAAAAATGAGATATTTACTAAAATTGAGAAAAAAGCTTTTTTCAAGATGAATAAGTTTGCCTTACGTTTTTTGGTCATTTTAAACAACAATGCAAAAAACAAATTGGAATTTTAGTTTATCTATTGACAAAACGAGAAGTTTGTGGTATATTATTTACATACTAAAAGCTTGTTTTTTGGCAGGTAAAATGCCGAACGGCTAAGTAATAACTTTTTGAAAACTGGAGGAGAAAACATGAAATTTACGAAACTTATGGCTCTCGCCCTCGTTCTTTTGATGACGGTTGCTGTTTTTGCAGCTTGTGGCAATCAGCCTGATGAGACGACGCCCGAGGAGACCACTCCTGAAGTGACGACTCCCGAAGAGACCGAGCCCGGTGAGACCGAGCCCGATGAGACCACTCCCGAAGAGACTCAGCCTGTTTCTACTTGCAAGCACGCAAACAAGAAGACGGGTATTAGCAAGGATGCTACTTGTACAGAAGAGGGTTACATCGAGTACAAGTGTACGAAGTGTGACGAGCTTTCCTATAAGCCGATCGAGAAGCTTGCTCATACATACGGTGAGTTCAAGAGCGTTGATGGCCAGTACACCAAGAAGGTTTGTGCCGTATGTAAGGATTCCTACGTTCTTGACGGTGAGGGCAACACGGTAGCCGACGTTTCTGCTATCGTATTCCCCATTTTCGCTGCTACCTTTGACGGCGTTGAGTCGCTTGAAGATGCCGCAAAGCTCTTTGACGGCTTCGCGCTTACTCCTAAGTTTGCAAGCATCGTTAACGACCCTGTAACGAACGAAATTTATCTCAACATTCCCACGGGCGAATCTCGTACGAACCCCAATGGAAGCTTGACTCTTGTTGACCAGACCGCACAGTTTGTTGGTGCAGCCTTCACGCTTACCTTCGATGCAAGATTCGAGGAGACTCCCGTAGAGGATACCGCGTTCCTTACTTGGACCGTTGGTGATACCGAGCAGGTTATCCTTAAGGCAACCAAGGGCGGCAAGTACCTTGACGCTTCGGGCAAGCAGGTTGCTGTTTCTCCTCGCAAGGGATGGGATAGCTTCAAGGTTGAGTTCGCAGCTGACGGTTCTTACACCGTTTACCTGAACGATGCACAGATCCTTACCGGAACTGTTGTTACGACGGGCGATTCTTCCGCTATTAAATTCTTCGATACCAAGAGCCAGTTTGAGGCATACCTCGACACGATCATTATCGCAAAGTAAATTTTAAAAACCAAGGGCTGTTGTGAAAGCAACAGCCCTTTTTCTGTGAAAATGCAAAAAAAGAAAAGCTTTTGTAAGCAAACATTGCCATATTTGACAAAAAAGAAAAAATAGGCAAAAATTTAACAAATACTTCTTGATAAAATTTGGTATTTGTGATATATTATATGTAGTAAAATTGTATGAAAGGCGGAAACCGAACATGACTTACAATAAGAAAACCATTGAAGACATCGAGGTTGCAGGCAAGAGAGTTCTTGTCCGTTGCGACTTCAACGTGCCGCTCAAGGACGGCGTGATCACCAGTGATAAGAGAATCGTTGAGGCTCTTCCCACGATTCGTTATCTGCTTGACAAGGGCGCAAAGGTTATCCTTTGCTCTCACATGGGTAAGCCCAAGGGCGCCGTGGTTGCCAAGTATTCTTTGGCTCCCGTTGCCGCAAGACTTACCGAGCTTCTCGGTAAGAAGGTTGAGCTTGCAGCCGATACGATCGGTGCAGACGCCAAGGCAAAGGTTGCCGCTTTGAAGGACGGCGAGGCAGTGCTTCTTGAGAACACTCGCTTTGATATCGGTGAAGAGAAGAACGATCCCGCATTTGCCAAGGAGCTTGCTTCCATGGCAGAGATCTTTGTCAACGACGCGTTTGGTGCGGCTCACAGAGCGCACGCATCGACCGCAGGTGCCGCAGACTATCTTCCTGCCGTTTGCGGATACCTCATTCAGAAGGAGATCTCGGTTATGGGTAAGGCTTTGGCTGATCCCGAGCGTCCCTTCGTTGCGATCCTTGGCGGAGCTAAGGTATCGGACAAGCTGAACGTTATCAACAACCTTCTCACCAAGGTTGACACCCTTATTATCGGTGGCGGTATGGCGTATACCTTCCTTGCCGCTAAGGGCTACGGTATCGGCTCCTCGCTCTTTGACGAGAGCAAGGTCGACTACTGCCGCGAGATGCTCGAGAAGGCAGAGAAGAACGGCGTAAAGCTTCTTCTTCCCATCGACACCGTGGTTGCCAAGAGCTTCCCCGATCCGATCGATGCTGAGATCGAGACGAAGACCGTTGCTGCAAACGAGATTCCTGCAGATATGATGGGTCTTGACATTGGCGATAAGACCAGAGCGCTTTTTGCCGATGCTGCAAAGAACGCAAAGACGGTGGTTTGGAATGGACCTATGGGTGTATTCGAGAACCCCACGCTTGCCAAGGGAACCATTGCCGTTGCCGAGGCACTTGCTGAATCCGAGGCAATTACCATCGTTGGCGGTGGTGACTCTGCTGCGGCTTGTGAGCAGCTTGGCTTTGCTTCCAAGATCACTCACATCTCTACCGGTGGTGGCGC
>JAZTWS010000270.1:0-3241 GCA_045636005.1 Eubacteriales bacterium
CAAGCGCCCTTTGGGCGATGACCCCCGAGCGCGCGACCGAGCTTGTTCACGAGCTTGGCGCGGAGCGTATTCTTTTTGGCACCGATTACCCCGTGGCTTACGCCAAGAGCGAGCTTGCCCGCTTCCTTGCGCTTGACCTTACCGAAGAAGAGCGCCGCGCCATTCTCTACGATAACGCGGCAAGATTCCTTGGCTTATGAGCATTCGCGACATTGATATCCGAGAGGATCTGTGGGAATATCTGACGCACGCCGAAAAGCCCATTCTGCTCTACGGCATGGGAAACGGCGCGGATAAGATCCTTGCGATCTGTGAGGCGCGCGGCATCCCCATTGCCGACACCTTTGCCAGTGACGGCTTCGTGCGCGGCCATAGCTTCCACGGAAAGACCGTCCTCTCCTACTCGGCCGCCAAGGAAAAATACAAGGATTTTATTGTGCTTCTCTCTTTTGCCTCCGCGCTTCCCGACGTTCTCACGACCGTTCGCCGCGTGGCAAGCGAGCAAGAGCTTTACGCCCCCGACGTTCCCGTCTTCGGCGAAACGCTCTTTGACCGCCCCTTCTTCGAGGCGCACCGAAAGGCGCTGGAGGAGACCGAGTCAATGCTTGCCGACGAATGCTCACGGGAGACGCTCACAAACGTCGTTCGCTATAAGCTGACGGGCAAAATCGAATTTCTTGACGCTTGCGAAAGCGATGAGACAGAAGCCTTTCGTTCTCTGTTGCACACCGAAACGATCACGCACTATACCGATCTCGGTGCTTACAACGGCGACACGGTACGAAAGCTGCTCCCCCTCTCCCCCACCCTCACGCACGTCACGGCCATGGAGCCCGACCGCCGCAATTTCCGCAAGCTTTCGGAATACGCCGAAACGGTTCGGGAACGCATCGAGATCGAGGCGCACAACGTGGGCGCGTGGTGCGGGAAGGACACCCTGTTTTTTGACGCCAGCGGCAACCGAAATGCAGGAATCCTGACGGGCGGAACGGCCAAAAAGATCACCGAGGTTCCCGTGGATACCGTAGACAATATTTTGGACGGCCGCAGCACCGACTTCATCAAATACGACGTCGAGGGCTCGGAAAAGGAAGCACTTCTCGGCAGTCAAAAAACCGTTGCAACCTATAAGCCAAGCCTTCTCGTGTCACTTTACCACAGAAGCGAAGATCTTTTTACCCTGCCGAAGCTTGTTAAGCAGATGATGCCAAGCTACGAGCTGTATTTGAGAAAATTACCCTATATTCCCGCGTGGGATCTCAATCTCTACGCGATTGAAAGGAAGAAAAATGTATAAATACGAATTACACCTGCATACAAAAGAAGGAAGCGCTTGCGCCCGGTCGGGCGGCGCCGAGCTGGTGGATTTTTATATAAAAAACGGATACGCGGGCATGGTCGTCACCGACCATTTTTACCACGGAAACACAGGCGTTGACCGTTCGCTCCCCTGGGAGCAGTTCGTAGAGGAATACTGTGCGGGCTACAAAGCGGCCAAAAAAGCCGCCGAAGGAAAGGATTTTGACGTCTTTTTCGGCATTGAGGAAAAATGCGAATATTGGGACGAATATCTCGTCCTCGGTATCACTCCCGCATTTCTAAAGGCGCATCCCGAGCTTCGCGATATGCCAAGTAAGGATTTTTTCCCGTTTATGCATGCGGCGGGTGCCTTTATCATTCAGGCACACCCCTACCGCGAAAGAGCGTATATGCGCGCAAGGACGATCATGCTTCGCCCCGACGCCGTGGACGCGGTGGAGGCCTATAACTGCGGCAACACCCCCGAATGCAACCGCCGCGGCTACGAATACGCCAAGAGTACCGGTCTGCCCATGACGGGCGGCAGCGATTGCCACGAGGCGTGCGGAGAGCTTTTCAGCGGCGTCGCACTCCCCTTCCGTGTCCGCACCGATAAGGAGCTGATCGACGCCATTCGCGAAGGCAAGGCCGAGGTCATTCACCTGGAGGAAGCCATGAAACCGGAGCTGACTCCCCCGATCTTCACCGTAAAATGCGCCCAAAAAGCAGGATTTTGAAAAGAAAATGCAAAATTCCCCTTGATTTTAGCGCGCATACGCGGTATAATAGATTGTTATAAATTTTACAAACCGAAAGGATATACGTTATGGAAAAGATGAAGGTTGGTGTTGTAGGCGCAACCGGTATGGTTGGTCAGCGCTTTTTGACACTTCTCGAAAACCATCCCTATTTTGAAGTTGTTCTTCTGGCCGCTTCGGCTCGCTCGGCAGGCAAGACCTACCGTGAGGCCGTTGGCGAAAGATGGAAGATGAAGACCGAAATGCCCGCAAAGTTTGCCGACATGGTAGTGCTTGACGCGTCGGATATTGCCGCTATCCAGGGCAAGGTCAGCTTCGTTTTCTGCGCTGTAGATATGAAGAAGGACGAGATCCGCGCCCTTGAGGAAGCATACGCCAAGGCCGAGATCCCTGTGGTCTCCAACAACTCGGCTCACCGCTGGACGCCCGACGTTCCGATGGTCATTCCCGAGATCAACGATTCGCACCTGGAGATCATTGCCGCACAGAGAAAGCGTCTTGGCACCAAGCGCGGCTTCATCGCCGTAAAGCCCAACTGCTCGATCCAGTCCTACGTTCCCGCACTCACGCCCCTTCTCAAATATAAGCCCACCATGGTGCTTGCCACCACGTATCAGGCGATTTCGGGCGCAGGAAAGACCTTCAAGGAATGGCCCGAAATGATCGACAATATCATTCCCTACATCGGCGGTGAGGAAGAAAAGAGCGAGCAGGAGCCGCTCAAGATCTGGGGTCACATCGAAAACGATGCGATCGTAAAGGCCGAGAGCCCGCTGATCACCACGCAGTGCATTCGCGTTCCCGTAAGCGACGGTCACACGGCGGCCGTATTTGTAAAGTTTGAGAACAAGCCTACCAAGGAGGAGATCCTTGAGGCATGGAATAGCTTCGAGGGCAAGGCGCAGGAGCTGGGGCTTCCCAGCGCACCCGAGAAGTTCCTTACTTACTTTGAGGAGGACAATCGTCCGCAGGCAGCTCTTGACCGCGACATTTACGGCGGCATGGGCGTAACGCTTGGCAGACTGCGCGAGGATAGCATCTTCGATTATAAGTTCGTCGGCCTTTCGCACAACACACTTCGCGGCGCGGCAGGCGGCGCTGTGCTTATCGCCGAGCTTCTCTACAGAGAAGGATTCTTTGACTAATAACAAAAGCAAAAATTCCGTTCCTCGGCCAAGGCCGAG
>JAZTWS010000271.1:0-9406 GCA_045636005.1 Eubacteriales bacterium
CTCCTTGGCCCACAGAACGACATGGCTACGACCCGATTTTGGGGCGCGGGCGGCGGAACGCAGGGCGGTGCTATTCCGGTTTGCGGCGGTATTCTGCTGGACACCAAGCGCATGAATCAGATTTTTGAGGTCAACACCCAGGGTATGTACATCGAGTGCGGCACGGGTGCGATCTATAAGCACATTGAATGGGCGGCAAACGAGGTAGGCAAGGCGACTATGCACTATCCCTCCTCCTTGACCTGCTCGACCGTGGGCGGCTTCTTGGCGCACAGAGGTACCGGCGTTTGCTCGACCAAGTACGGCAAGATTGACGACATGGTGCTTCAGATGGAGGTCGTGCTTCCCAACGGTGACATCATCACCACCTCGCCCGCGCCCAAGCACGCGGCAGGCCCCGACCTCAACCAGATCTTCATCGGCTCCGAGGGAACGCTCGGTGTTATCACCAAGGCGCAGATGCGCATTTACGATCAGCCCGAGGAGAGACGCTTCCGCGGCTTCCTGTTCCAAGATATGCACGGCGCGTTTGAGGCAAGCCGTGAGCTGCTTCAGAAGTTCAAGCCCTCGGTCATGCGTCTTTACGACGAGGCCGAGACCGCTTCGCTCATTAAGAAGATCGTTGGCGTGGAGCGCAAGGGCGCGTTTATGAACGTGGCATTTGAAGGTTGCAAGGAAATGGTCGAGGTGGAGGAGAAGATCCTGCTTAACACCTTTGCCAAGTACGGCGCGGAGGACTTGGGAAGTGAGTACGGCGAAAAGTGGTGGAAGGAAAAGATCACCTTCTTCTACCCCGGTCACATGATGGATATTCCGCAGATGTTCGGCACCATGGATACCATTGCGCCTTACGACAAGATCGAGGAAATCTATTGGGCTATGAAAAAGGCCATTGAGTCCAATTTCCCGCAGGCCAAGTTTATTGCGCATTTCTCGCATTGGTACGAGTGGGGCGCCATGCTTTACGACCGCTTTATCATTGAGGGCAAGGACGTGCCAAAGGATCCCGTGGAGGCACTTCGTCTGCATCAGGCGGTATGGAGCTGCGGCGTTCGCGCGGCCTTGGCACACGGCGGTGTGGTCAATGACCATCACGGCGTCGGCATCAAGCTCGGCCGTCTCATGAAGGAGCAGTACGGCCCTGCGATGCAGGTCTTTGAGGGTATCAAGAAGCAGCTTGACCCCAACGGCATTATGAATCCCTTTAAGTTGGGACTGTAAGGAGGTAATCGAACATGAATATGTCGGAAAAATGTAAGGCACACGTAGACGCTTGCCGTTTTTGCTGGATGTGCCACCATATTTGCCCCATCGGTAACGCAACGGGTCACGAGAGAAGCACGCCCCGTGCAAGAGCACTTGGTATTTCGTTGGTAAATCGCGGTGCGATCGGGCTTGAGGAGATCATGGACAACATTTACGAGTGCGCAGGCTGCGGTGCTTGCGTGCGCGAGTGTGTGACGGGTTGGGATCCCGTGATGTTCACCAAGGAGACAAGACTTCAGGCGGCTCTTGAGGATAAGCTTCCTGCCTACATAAATACGTTGGTAGACAACTGCTTGGACTCCGGCAACGCTTACGGAAAGACCGCGCTTTGCGGCAAGCTTACCGAGGCGATCGAGAAGCACGCGGCCAAGACCGACACGCTTCTGTATCTCGGCGTGGACGCAAGATATATGGCGTGCGAGCAGGCCGTAAAGGCGATCGCGGTGCTTGAAAAGGCCGGTGTGGCGTTTACCGTGCTTGCCGACGAGCTTCCCTCGGGCGCACAGCTTGACTTCCTCATCGGCGCGGCCGACGAGGCAAAGCAGCAGATGGCGGCAAATGCCAAGGTATTGAACGGCTTTGCGAAGGTCATCGTATACGACCCGAACGACGCCAAGGTTATGAAGAGAACCTACAAGGAATACGGCGTGGAGCTTGCGGCCACCACGGTTACTTACACCTCTGCACTTGCCGAGCTCGTGAAGGCGGGCAAGCTTGCGGGTAAGAGCGACAAGACCGTGGTATATCAGGACCCCTACGCGCTTGCGCGTGACTTGGAGGAGACCGAGGAGGCAAGAGAGGTCATTTCGGCCTTTGCGACGCTTCACGAGCTTCACCTCAACCGCGCCGAGACGGTGTGGGCAGGTAATATCTTGATGGCACAGTATATTCCCGACGTGATGAAAAAGGTAGCGGCACGCCGTCTCTTTAACGTGACCTCGATCGGCGAGAAGGCTATCGTGACCGCTTCGGTTTCGGAGTATACCGCTCTCAAGAGCGTGGAGCAGAGCGAGGTTGAGATCCTTTCGCTTGAAGATCTTATTTTAGGAGAATAATCATGTTAGTAACATTGCAACAGATTATAGACATGGCGGAGAAGGACGGCTACTGCGTCCCCGCATTTAACGTATACAATGTCGAGTCGATGATGGGTGTGGTATTTGCCGCCGAGGAGCTGCGCTCGCCCGTGATCATTCAGATGTATCCGCGACTTGTCAACGAGGAAATCGGATACTATCTTGCACCTTCGATCCTTGCCGCCGCCAAGAAGGCGACGGTGCCTGTTTGCTTCCACCTTGACCACGGCCCCTCGGAAACCGAGGCGATGAAGATGCTCCGTTGGGGCGCTACCGGTCTTATGATCGACGGCTCGGTGCATCCCTTTGAGGAGAACGTGGCACTGACAAAGCATATCGTGGAGATCGCGGGGACGGTCGGCGTTGGCGTGGAGGGTGAGCTTGGTCACATCGGAAGCGTAAACGACGAGACGATGGACGAGTTTACCGATCCCGAGGAAGCGGGCGAATTCGTAAGAAGAACGGGCGTTACCTGTCTTGCCGTTCTCATCGGCAACGCACACGGACATTACAAAAAGCCGCCCAAGCTGGATATTGCGCGCGTAAAGGCCATTCGCGAGGCCACGGGCGGGATTCCCCTGGTGCTTCACGGTGGCTCGGGCATTCCCGACGAGCAGGTAAAGGCAGCCATCGCGGCGGGTGTTCGTAAAATGAATATCGGTACCGACGTTTGCTGTGCCTTTGCTGACGGTGCCAAGGCGGGCATTGACGATCCGAAGCGCAGCATTGCGATCGACATCTTTATGAAGCCCTCGATCGCATCGGTCAAGAAGCTTGCCATGAGTAAGATGGAGCTTTGCGGCTCGGTGGGGAAGGCATAAGATGAGTAAAATTGTAGGAATCGGTGCCAACGTTTTTGATACGCTTTACAGCGTTCCGAGCTATCCGACCGAGGATACCAAGATGCGCGCGCTTTCCAGCAAGACGGCGGGCGGCGGTCCCGTGGCTACGGGACTTGTGGCCGCAAGCAAGCTTGGGGTGAAGGCGTCCTATATCGGTGTGCTTTCGGACGATAGCGGCGGAAAATATCTCAAAGCCGATTTTGAAAAATACGGTGTGGGTACCGAGCATATACGGGTAAAGGCGGGCTACCGTTCCTTTGCCTCGGTGCTTTGGCTTTGTGCCGACACGGCCACGCGTACCTGCGTGTTTGATAAGGGCGATCTGCCGCCGCTTGTATTGGATGAGGCACAGAAGGATGCCATTCGTGCGGCCGACATTCTGATGGTGGACGGCAACGAGATGGAGGCGGCCCTTGAGGCGGCCAAGATCGCGCGCGCGAGCGGCACGAAGGTGCTTTACGACTGCGGTGGGCTTTACGCCGATGTCGAGAAGCTTTTGGCTTTGACCGACATTATGATCCCCTCGGAGGAGTTTGCGCTTGCACACACGGGCGAAAAGACCGCCGAGGATGCGGCAAAAAAGCTGTATGCGACCTACTCTCCCGACTTTGTCGTTATTACACAGGGAAAGAGAGGCGGCATTCTTTACGACGGAAAGGAAATGACCGCGTACCCCATTTTCCCCGCAAACGTGGTGGACTCCAACGGCTCGGGTGACGTATTTCACGGCGCGTTTGCCGCAGGCACCGTGCGCGGCTTCGATCCCTTAAAATGCTGCTATTTTGCAAGCGCGGTATCGGCGCTCAAGTGCATGGGCGTTGGAGCGCGCGAGAGCGTGCCGAGCTTTGAGGCGACTGTGCAATTTATGAAGGAGAACGGATATGAGCTATAATTTTAAAAAGACCTATAAGAGCGCAAAGGGCTATACGCCGCTTTGCAAGATCGGAGAATGTTCCTTAAAAAAGTTGGAGTTCGGTATCATTGAGCTTGATGCCGGCGAGAGCCTTGATTTTTTCACCGCCGATAAGGAAACGGCGTTTATTATGCTGAAGGGACATTGCAATGTCCTTGTGAACGGCGAGAAGTGGGAAAACATCGGCAACCGTCAGAGCGTTTTTGAAAATCGCAGAGCCGAAAGCTTTTATATGCCCATCGAGCAGAGCTTGACGATCGAGGCGATCGACGCCGTAAAGATCGCGGTCTGCGCTACGCCGATTGCGGAAAAGACCGAGCCGCAGCTTTTGCGTGCCGACCGCGTACCGCTCAAGCTGCTTGGCAGAGTGCCTTTTCAGCGCGAGACCAGCTTCCTCGTTGACGGCACGACCAACGCAAAGGTCTTGACCATTGGTGAGGCGTACTGTACCGAGGGCAACTGGGCAGGATTTCCGCCCCACAAGCACGACGAGGACAATATGCCCGTCGAATGCATTGCCGAGGAGATCTACTATTTCCTCTTTGACCCCGAGCAGGGCTTTGGCGTGCAGTGTTTGTATACCGCCGACGGCGAGATCGACGAGGCCTATCGCGTGAAGAACGACGAGCTCGTGGAGTTCCCCTACGGCTATCACACTACGGTCTCCACGCCCGGCTATCAGAGCTACTTCCTTTGGCTGATGGCAGGCGACTATCAGGGCTTTAACCGCAAGAACGACCCCCTGCACGATTGGGTGAAATAAAAATGGATATGCTTGAGCTTTTGAGATTGAAAAATCCGAGCCTTCCGATTTTTGATGTGAGAAGCGAAGCGTTTTTGGAATACGGCAAGGTTTTAGAGGATTACGACACCGCCGAGATCTTGGCAGAGGCCGACAAAATGGAAATGCCTAAGGAAAATTCGGTCTATCTGGCCTCGGTCGAGGCGTGTGAGAAGCTTTCCATCGCGGAGCGGATCCAAGACGAAGTCTTTGGTCTTCTTCCCACGCAGATCGGTTATTGTTACGGACACAGCAACTATTTGAACGCGATGGAGTGGCATTGCTGTTCGGAGCTGAATATTGCCACGACGCCTCTTGTGCTTATGCTGGCGAAGCGTTCGGATTTGAAGAACGGGCGTTTGGATTCCGCTTCGGTAAAGGCCTTTTTGGTTCCGGAAGGAACGGTTCTCGAGGTCTATGCCACCACGCTTCATTTCTGTCCCTGCGAAGTGAGCGCAGACGGCTTTGGATGCGTGGTTGGACTTTTAAAGGACACGAATTTGCCGCACGATACCGAGCGTGAGGATAAGCTTATGTTCCGCAAGAACAAGTGGCTGATTTCGCACGTAGAGAACGCGGGTCTGCTTGCGCGAGGCGGCGTTCCCGGCATTGATGGGGAAAATTACAGATTGCTTTATTGAGGAGAGTATATGAATTATTTACTCGGCGTGGATTTCGGTGGCGGCTCGACCAAGGCGACCTTGCTTGATGTGGAAGGGAAGATCGTTGCCGAAAACACGGTGGAATATCCGACCTATTATCCCGAAAACGGCGCGTGTGAGCAGTCGCCAAGCGACTGGACGGAGGCGCTTTGTCAAAATGTTTCCGCTCTTTTGGCGAAAAGCGGTGTGGCGTCCTCGGATATTTTGGGTGTGGCCATCGACTCGGCAACGCACACCTTTCTCGTTTGTGACGAGCATTTTTTGCCGCTTCGCAATGCGATCCACTGGACCGACAGTCGAAGCGTAAAGGAAGCCAAGGCACTGCGCGAGGCACACGGGGAGGAGATCTTCGAGAAGACCTTCCACAAGCCCGACACCATCTGGACGCTTCCGCAGCTTGTGTGGTTGAAGACACACGAGCCGGCGCTTTTTGAAAAGATTCGGTACATTTTCTTTGAGAAAGACTATATTCGCTATTTCTTGACGGGCGTGTATTGCACCGACTATATCGAAGCCGAGGGCAGTATGCTCTTTGACTGCCGCGCGATGCGGTGGGACGCGTCGCTTTGCGCGCTTGCTTCGATTCGTGTGGATATGCTCCCGCCCCTCAAAAAGCCGACCGATATTATCGGCGCGGTGACAGGGGAGGCGGCCAAAAAGACAGGTCTTTGCGAAGGCACACCCGTGATCTGCGGCACGACCGACACGGTGATGGAGGTCTTTGCCTCGGGCGCGGTGGAAAAGGGAGATATTACGGTGAAGCTTGCTACGGCAGGTCGCATTTGTATCATTTCCGACAGGGCCTATCCCGACCGCCACATCATCAACTATTCGCATATTATCGACGGACTTTGGTACCCCGGCACCGCCACCAAGGCGGCGGCCTCCTCCTATCGCTACTATCGAGACACCTTCGGTGGCGACTACGGCGTGCTTGACGAGGGGGCGGGGAAGGTTCCCGTTGGTGCGGAGGGGCTTATTTTCCATCCGTATATCAACGGCGAGCTGACGCCCTACGCCGATCCCGAGCTTTGCGGAAGCTTTACGGGAATGCGCGCCACGCATACGCGCGGCCATTTTACAAGGGCGGTCTTGGAGGGTGTTTCGCTTTCCTTGCTTGACAGTAAGCTCTATTTTGACTCGCTTGGCGTTTCGCATAAGCCGACGGCTACGCTCATCGGCGGCGGCGCGAAGGGCGAGCTTTGGCGGCAGATCACGGCCGACGTGCTCGGCATGACGCTGAGGACCATGGAAAGCTCGGATTCCTCGCTGGGCTCGGCAATGCTCGTGGGCGTTGCGCTTGGCGTATTTGCCGACGCAAAACAGGCTGTGGCGCGTTGCATTCGCGAGAAGAGCGTTACGGTGCCAAATCCCGAAAACACCGAAAAATATCGCAAGATCTTTGAGAAATACAAGAAAATTCAAGCGGCCTTGGCGCCGATCTATCACGAAAAGCTATGAAGATCGTCGTATGTATAAGACAGGGACTTGACGGCGAGCTCGGGCCCTTTGACGCCGCCGCCTACGAGGCGGCTCTGCGGGTAGAGGGGGCCGAGGTCACGCTTCTCTCGATGGGAGCCACGCCGACGGCGGCACTTTTGGAGAGCCTAACGAGGCTTGGCGCATCGCGTGCGGTGCTTCTTTCGGATAAGGCTTTTGCGGGAGCCGATACGCTGGCGACGGCCTATGCGCTCTCCTTAGCGATCGCAAGGCTTGCGCCCGATTACGTGTTTTGCGGCCGACAGACCTTGATCGGTGACACGGCGCAAACGCCTCCCATGCTTGCCGAAATGCTCGGCTTTTCCTTCCTTTCGGGCGTGATGGCCATTCACGAGATCTCGGACGAGGGGATCTCTTGCCTCACGCGCCACGCGGGCGAGAAGCACGCGGGGCGGGGAACGCTTTTGACGCTTGAGAAAATTCATACGCTTCGCCTTCCAAGGCTTCGCTCCAAGACGGTGACGCCTGAAATTTGGTGTGCGGCGGATATCGGAGCCGACGTGACAAGGTGCGGCCTTGGCGGCTCGCCCACGCGCGTGCTTGCCAGCTTTGAAAATCCGACGGGGAAACGAAAGTGTACCTTCGTGCGCCGCGACGAGCTGGAAAGCGTGATTGCCGAGGCACTTGCCGCGCAAAAGGAGCGCGTGCGGCCGAGGCAAGAAATTTCGGACGAGACGCTTGATAAAGTGTTCGCCGTCGGCGAAGCACCGCGCGCCTTTGCCGAAACGGTCTGCCGTGACGTCAGGGTGCTCGACCTTACCGACGTAGATGACCTTGCGGAAAAAATTCGCAAGGAGGATCCGCAAGCGGTGATATGGGGAAGCGACGCGCGCTCCAAGGAATTGGCGGCGCGAGTGGCCGCTCGCCTTTCGCTTGGTCTTTGTGCCGATTGCACGCGCCTGACCGGTGAGGACGGGGTGCTTACCATGTACCGCCCCGCGCTTTCGGGCAGTGTGATCGCGAAGATCAAGAGCCTAACCACACCTGCCATGGCGACGGTACGCACCGAGCAGGGTGACGTACGCGACGTGATCTTGGCGGCGGGCTACGGCGTCCGTGACGCGCTTCCCGAGGTAGAAGCCTTGGCAAAGAAGGTGGGTGCCGACGTGATGACGTCGCGCAAAATGGTGGACAATGACTATATGCCGTACGAGAAGCAGGTGGGGCTTACGGGTGTTACCGTTTCGCCGCCCGTCTACGTTGCACTCGGCATTTCGGGTGCGGTGCATCATTTGGTAGGTATGCAGAATGCGGGCGTCGTAATTGCCGTAAATCCCGATAAGAACGCTCCCATTTTTGAATATGCAGATTATGGTATCGTGGATATCTTTTAAAAAGGAGAAAAGTTATGCTGAATTACAATGTAAAAATCGGACTTGTAGCCATGCGCAGAAACGCCACCGACCGTCCGCGCGGAACCTTCCTTACCTGGTATTCCGCCGAGCAGAGAGGCGAGCGTTTTGTACGTTACATTGAGGAAAACTTTGCCACCGACAAGGTAAGCTTTGTCGACAACAAGGGCATAGGTATCCATGACCTTGTGTTTGACGACAAGAGTGCCGCCGAGGTCGTGGAGCGCTTCCGCGCCGAGAAGGTCGACGCGGTCATGATCATCAACTGTAACTTCGGTAACGAGGAGGCGGCCGCCGACATCGCCAAGGCGCTTGGCAAGCCCGTGCTTCTTTGGGCGCCGCTTGACGACGAGTATTACGTGGACGGCATGCGTCCCACCGACTCGCAGTGCGGTCTTTTCGGCGTTTCGCGTCAGTTCCAGAGATACCATATTCCGTTCTCGCACCTGCCTTGCTGCCGCGTGGAGTCGGACGAGTTTAAAGAGGGCTTCGAGCGTTTTGTACGCGTAGCCTGCATGGTCAAGAACTTCACGGGGCTCAGAATCGGTCAGATCGGCGCGCGTCCCACGCCCTTCTTCTCGGTCATTTGGAACGAGGGCGATCTGATGGAGCAGTTTGGTATACGCATCGTGGCGCTCAATTTTGCCATGGTCGAGCAGAGAATGAAGGCGGCCCCCGAGCTTTACGCCGATGAGATCGCCGAATACGAGAAATACTTTACCTATAACTATTCGCTCGACGAGCTGACGCCGCGCTACATCAAGCCCATGGCAACGCTTGCGGCGGTCTATAAGCATCTGTTTGACGAATTTAACCTGGACGTGATCTCGGCGGAGTGCTGGACGGCAACCCCCCCGATGTTCGACGGTCTTGCGCCCTGCGCGGTTTACGGTCTTCTCAACGACCTCGGCTATATGGTCGCCTGCGAGAGCGATATGCATTGCGCGATGACCATGGCACTGCTCAAGTGCAAGTCGGATCGTAGCCATGTCGTTCTGTGTGCCAAGGAGTTGT
>JAZTWS010000272.1:0-5738 GCA_045636005.1 Eubacteriales bacterium
TAAGTTCTTTGAATTGCTTGACAAATCTTATGCGCATCTTTACGGCACCGTACCCTTTACGGACGGTATGAAAAAAATGATGATCGCCAACTTCCGCCTGATTGTCAAGCTGAAATACGTGGCCGTGATCTTGGACGAAAACGACAACCTCGTGTGTCTTGGCATCTGCTTCCCGTCGATTGCCAAGGCTGTTCAAAAATCGAACGGTCGCCTGACACCTTTGGCACTCGTTCGCATTCTGCGCGCGCTTCAAAAGCCCAAGGTGCTTGACTTGGCACTCGTCGGCGTGGATCCCGCTTACTTAAACCGCGGCATTAGTACGGCCGTGGCCGCAGGCCTTATGCGTATGCTGCAATCGGACGGCATTGAATACGCCGAGACCAATCTGAACCTTGAGGATAATTTTGCGATACGAAACCTCTGGAAACGCTTTGACGAGACGCAGCACAAGCGCCGCCGCTCGTATGTGAAAAAACTGAACGAGGAGGGAGACAAGGCATGATAAAAATTGCAGTTGATTGCTTTGGTGGTGACCATAGCCCCGAGGCGCAGGTGGAAGGAAGCCTTTTGGCACTTTCGCAGTTTCCCGATCTTTCGCTGATCCTTGCGGGTGACGAGGAGATCCTCCGCTCGCACCTCGTCGGTAAGACATACGACGAGGAACGCCTTTCCATCCTTCATGCCCCCGAGGTGGTTGGATGCGATGAAAAGCCGACCGACGCCATTCGCCTAAAGAAGGAAAGCTCGATGATGAAGACCATTCGCCTTCTGCGTGAGGACGATACGGTGGCTGGCATCGTAAGCATGGGCTCCACGGGTGCGCTCGTGGCGGCGGCTACGCTCCGTCTCGGACGCCTTCGTAACGTGATTCGCCCTGCCTTTTGTCCGATCCTTCCCACCATGAACGGCGGTGTGGTCGGTGTGTGCGATAGCGGTGCGAACGTGGATATCACCCCCGACTATTTGCAGCAGTACGCCGTGATGGGAAGCTTGTATATGGAGAACGTGTACGGCGTAAAAAATCCGCGTGTGGCACTTCTCAATATCGGCGTGGAGGCCGAAAAGGGAGACGATCTTCGCAAGAAGGCGTACGAGCTTCTCCGGGAAACGCCCGGCATCCACTTTGTCGGCAACATGGAAAGTCGCGATCTCCTTTCGGGCAAATTTGACCTCGTGGTTTGTGACGGCTTCTCGGGCAATGTGCTTCTCAAATCGACCGAGGGCGCTTGTCTCGAAATGCTCGGCAAGCTGAAAAAGGATATCAAGTCGAAGCTGATCAATAAGATCGGTGCGATGTTCCTTTATAAGATGTTCATGGAAGAAAAGCAATTCATGGATTACCAAAATTACGGTGGAAGCGTTCTCTTGGGTACGGCAAAGGTCGTGGTGAAGGGACACGGAAGCAGTAAGGCCACGGCGGTCGCCAAATGCATCGAGCAGGCATACCGCATGGAGCTGAATTCACTGACCGAAAAAACCGAGACCGCGCTTGACGCGATCTTCGGCGCACAAGAAACGGAGGAATAGATCATGTTTGAAACGGTAAAGGCACTTTTAGCAAAGCAGTTAAGAATCCCCGCAGATCAGATCACGTTGGATTCGAAGATCAAGGACGATCTCGGCGCGGATTCGATCGCGATCCTTCAGCTTTTGATGACCATTGAGGAGGACTACGGCATCGTCATTCCCGACGAAAAGCTTGCTACCTTTGATACGGTGGCCGATGTCGTTACTTATCTTGACAGTCAAAAATAAGTTGACAAAAGCACCAAAAAATGATATGATAAAAGCGACAGAGCGCGAGGCGTTTCTGTCGCTTTTGAATGAAACGGAGAACAGGGGAGAATCCTTATGAAAAGAGAAGAAATACTTTCGCATTGTGACCACACCTTGCTTGCGCAAACGGCAACCTGGGAGGAGATCCGCGCGATCTGTGACGATGGCATCAAATACGGCACGGCAAGCGTTTGTATTCCGCCGTGCTATGTAAAGGCAGCCAAGGAATACGTGGGCGATAAATTGGCTATTTGCACCGTGATCGGTTTTCCAAACGGATATCATACGACGGCCACCAAGCTTTTTGAGACCAAGGACGCGCTTGCAAACGGTGCGGACGAGATCGACATGGTGATCAACGTCGGCGAGCTGAAGCAAGGAAAGGAAGACGAGATCCGCGAGGAAATACGGCTTCTCAAGGAGGCGTGCGGTGAGAAAATTCTGAAGGTCATTATTGAGGCCTGCCTTCTGACCGACGAAGAAAAGGTGAGAATGTGCCACATCGTCACCGAAGCGGGTGCCGATTATATAAAGACCTCAACCGGATTTTCCAAGGGCGGTGCGACGCCTGCGGACGTGGCGCTTATGGCGGCAAACGTCGGCAAGGGCATTCGCGTGAAGGCGGCGGGCGGTATTTCGGATTTTGCTGACGCCGAGGAATTTTTAAAGCTTGGTGCCGACCGACTCGGCACCAGCCGACTTGTAAAAGCAATGAAACAGATAAACGATAAGGAGGGCTACTGATATGTCGGTACCAACACCCCATATTTCTGCCAAAAAAGAGGATTTTGCCAAGACCGTTTTGATGCCGGGTGACCCCCAGCGCTCGCGCTTTATTGCCGAGAATTATTTGGAAAACGCGGTGCTTGTCAACGATATTCGCGGCGTGCAAGGGTACACGGGCTACTATAAGGGAAAGCGCGTTTCGGTCATGGCGTCGGGCATGGGACAGCCCGCCATTGGCATTTATTCTTACGAGCTTTTTAATTTTTACGACGTTTCGAGCATCATTCGCGTGGGAAGCTGTGGAAGCTTCCGCGAGGATCTTCACGTTCATGATATCGTGCTTGCTATGGGTGCTTGCACCGATAGCAACTTTGCCGCGCAGTATAAGATGAACGGCACCTTCGCGCCCATTGCCGACTTCTCACTTTTGCAAAAGGCGGCGGCGGAATGTGAGCGCAGAGGCGTTCGATATCAGGTGGGCAATATGTACTCCACCGACGTTTTCTATCACGACACGGCCTCGGGCATCGAATGGGCAAAGCTTGGCGTTCTCGGCGTGGAGATGGAATCGGCTGCCCTTTACTGCAACGCGGCGCGCGCAGGCAAAAAGGCACTCTGTATCTGCACTGTGAGCGATTCCTTTATCACGCCCGAGCATAATATTTCGGCGGAGGAAAGAAGAACTTCGTTCACAAAAATGATGGAGATCGCGCTGGAAACAGCGGAGGACGATGCATGAAGCACTTTCGTCGGGTATTTTTGATCGTTCTCGATAGCCTTGGCATCGGGGAAGCGCCGGATGCCTCGCTTTTCTCGGACGAGGGAAGTGATACGCTCGGCGCGATTCGTCAAAGCGCGGCCTTTCACTGTCCCAATTTGGAAAAACTCGGTTTGTTTGAAATCGACGGTGTAAAGGGCGAGAAGAACGACAAGCCCCTTGCCGCCGTTGCCCGTATGCGCGAGGCCTCTATGGGTAAGGACACCAATCGGACATTGGGAGATCGCTGGGCTGGTTTCGCCCTCGCCGCTTCCCACCTATCCAAACGGCTTCCCGAAGGAGCTGATTGACGAATTTGAAAAGCGGACGGGACATCCCGTGCTTTGCAATCTGCCTTTTTCGGGTACGGAGGTTATCAAGGAGTACGGCGAGGAGCAAATGCGAATGGGGGGACTGATCGTTTATACCTCGGCGGACAGCGTCTTTCAGATCGCGGCGCACGAGGCGGTCGTTCCCGTGGAGGAGCTTTACCGTTGTTGTGAGATCGCACGCGAAATGCTCGTGGGTGAGCATGGTGTTGGCCGCGTGATCGCAAGACCTTTTGAGGGTGAATACCCCTTCACGCGCACGTCAAGAAGGCACGATTTTTCGATTTTGCCGCCTGAAAAAACCATGCTGGATATTCTGTCGGCGCATGGACTTGATACGATCTCGATCGGTAAGATCTACGATATTTTTGCAGGAAAGGGCATCACCTACAAGGAATATACTTCGGGGAATGCCGACGGCATGGAAAAGACCATGGCCATGGCCGAACGCGATTTTCACGGGCTTTGCTTTGTGAACCTCGTGGATTTTGATATGCTTTACGGACATCGAAATGACGTGGACGGTTACGCCGCGGCACTTTCAGCCTTCGATGCATGGCTTGGCAACTTTTTGCCAAAGCTTCGGGAGGATGACCTGCTTATCCTCACCGCCGATCACGGTTGTGACCCGAAAACCCCTTCGACCGACCACTCGCGTGAGTACACGCCGATGCTGATGTACGGAAATGCGATCGCACCCGTAGATCTCGGTACGCGTGATAGCTTTGCGGATATTTCGGCCACTGTGCTTGAGGCGCTTGGCGTAGATAAGGAAAGCACCGCAGGACAAAGCTTTTTATCTCTTTGTTTGAAGGAGGATGCTCAATGACCGATTTTGAATTGATGGAAGCAGCCGAGCAGGCGAGAGAACGCGCCTATTCGCCCTATTCTGATTTTAAGGTGGGCGCGGCACTTCTGACGAAGCGTGGCAACCTCTACATTGGCTGTAACATTGAAAACGCATCCTTTACGCCTACGGTATGTGCCGAGCGTGTTGCTATTTTTGAAGCCATCAAAAACGGTGAGCGCGACCTTGCGACCATTGCTATTGTCGGCGGCAAGGCAGGGGAGAAGCCCACGTTTTGCTCGCCCTGCGGCGTCTGCCGTCAGGTGATGACCGAGTTTGGCCAAAAGGATTTTCGCATCCTTCTCGGCACCAAGGAGAATTTTACAGCCTACACGCTTGCCGACCTTTTTCCGCTTTCCTTTTCGCCGGAAAATTTGAAATAAAAAGCAAAAAAGCCTGACTATGTCAGGCTTTTTTGCTTTTTTGTTAGGAATCCTTCGG
This sequence comes from Eubacteriales bacterium, assembly GCA_045636005.1. GTDB lineage: Bacteria > Bacillota > Clostridia > Oscillospirales > CAG-272 > RGIG8775. The sequence continues at coordinate 4,877 of JAZTWS010000272.1, forward strand.
CTTCTTGGGAACTACGGCGATGATCACGATGATAACGGCGATCACCACGATGACCGCAAGGACGATGCCCACGATGCCCGTGGTTTTTTCGTCGTCGTTTACATCGTCGCCGTTGGCATCGCTGTCAACGGGGTCTCTCACGCCGTCGTTGTCGTCGTCACTGTCCACCGCGTCGGGAATCGCGTCATCATCGTTGTCGCCAACCGCGCCGCCGATGTCGGCGTCGGGAACGTTGGTTTCGGGAAGAAGCGAGTCCATCGGCGTGCTTTCGGTTGTATTGCCACCATTGTCGGGCGTGCCGTTATTGTTGGTGCCGCCATTGTCGGTCATGCCGTTGCCCGCATTTCCGCCATTGTTCGTACCGTTACCAGCATTGCCGGCCATGCTGTTGTTGTCATTGCCACCGTTGTTGGTGATTCCGTTGCCCATGGTACCGTCAGGTGCGCCGCCCCCTATGGTTCCTTCGGGAAGGCGGTTATTGCCTGCGTTGCCGTTGGGACCCGGAAGTCCGCCTTTGCCCGTAATGCCGTCAAGAATGGAGGTGTCGTTCGGATTTTGTGTGGTCGAATCCATGGGGGTGTCGCGGTTCATACGGGTAGCGGCCGCGAGTATACAAAGAGACAAAGCCAAAATGAGCGCAATACAGGTGCCGCAAAGTATCTTTCTTTTCATAAATAAAACAACCTTTCTTTTGCGAAAATGTGTTTACACTTATTTTTTCGCGCAAGAAAGGTTTTATTTGTTGAAAAGTTTGCCCAAAAAGACAAAAAAGAACAATTTATTTGTCGTGGCCGTGGTGCTGACAGGGGTGAAGGAAAAAGTCCTTCAAATCCATTTCGAAAATACCGTTTGCGTTTTTTTG
>JAZTWS010000273.1:0-5237 GCA_045636005.1 Eubacteriales bacterium
CAGTCTACAGTATAATGATTGGTGGAATTGGATCATTCCTCTTGATTATCAAAAAGCCTTTAAGCATGCTTGGTTTGACACCATGAGGGCAGACAAACGCTTTGATGTGCTTTTTGAGAGATTGGATAAATGCGTTGTTTGTAGAGAAATATCAACTAATTAACTTGTGCAACAAAATTTTAGCCTCCGATAGGGTAAATCCCTGCCGGAGGCTATTTTCATTTCTTGCTATTAAAGTTTGGATACTCGAATAAAACAAATAATCCGAACGCTTCTCCAAGTAAGAGAATGTTCGGATTATTTTCATGTGGTCGGAATGACAGGATTTGAACCTGCGACATCCTGGTCCCAAACCAGGCGCGCTACCATCTGCGCTACATCCCGATCGACCTTTTGAAAAGCTTTGTCGTGTGGCAAGCAAGTCGTGCATGCACAATCAAGCCTAAATAGTATATCAAAACTTCCCCGTTTTGTCAAGGGAATTTACAGAAAAAGCCGAGCAATTCCAAACAAAGAAAGCACACAGAGAGGCGTATTGTCTCTCTGTGTGCTTTTTTGTCAAAGCGTTACGCCGTCCTTAAAGATGGCAATATCGTAATAGCCGTGTTCCTCGCCGCAGGTCTCTTCCCCTTCGGCAACGCGAACGCATTTTTCGAAAAGCTCCCATGCCAGCTCGTCCATCGGCTTACCGTCAAGGATACTGCCTGCATTGAAGTCGATCCAATGCGGTTTCTTCTCGTAAAGCGCATTATTGGTCGAAAGCTTAAGCGTGGGGATCGGCGCGCAAAGCGGCGTGCCGCGTCCCGTGGTAAACAGGATCATATGTACGCCTGCCGCGGCAAGATTGGTAACGGCGATCTGGTCGTTACCGGGGCCGTTTACAAGGTAAAGGCCGCCGCCCTCGGCTGTTTCGCCGAACTCCAGAGCACCGCGCACCTTGACGTAGCCGCCCTTCTGCACGCAACCGAGCGATTTTTCCTCAAGCGTGGTAATACCGCCCTCCACATTTCCGGGCGAGGGGTTGTCGGCAATTCCCTCTCCGTGTGCGATAAAGTACTCGCGGAAGCGGCGAATCATGCCTGCCACGTCGTCAAAGGTCTCCTTACTGTCGCAACGCGCAAGCAAAATCTCCTCCGCGCCGAAGACCTCGGGTACCTCGGTCATAAAGACCGTAGCGTCGGCGTTATCGAAAAGTCCCATGGCGCGTCCAACGAGCGGATTGGCGGTGATGCCGCTATAGCCGTCGCTACCGCCGCACTTTACGCCGATCTTGAGCTTCGAGAGAGGAAGCGGAACGCGCTTATCTTCGCTCATTTTTGCCTTGAGATCATTCAGAATAGCCATTCCCTCGGCCATCTCGTCACCGCAATCCTGAAGGTTCAAGAAGCGCACGCGCTCCTCGTCCACCTCACCAAGCACCTCTTTCATACGTCCGAGGTAGTTGTTTTCACAACCGAGGCCAAGCACCAAAACACCGCCTGCATTGGGGTGATGGATAAGACCCGAGAGAATCTTTTGCGTCACCTTCATGTCATCGCCAAGCTGCGAGCAGCCAAGCGGATGGATCATGGCCTTCGCGCCCGTTTTGTCGGCAAGTGCCTTAGCAATCCCTGCCGCGCAGCCCACCGTGGGAACGATCCAAAGCTCGTTGCGGATACCCACGTCGCCGTTCTTGCGGCGGTATCCCATAAAGGTACGCTCGATCTTCGCGCCCTTCGGGTACTCCACGGGCTTATACTGCCAATCGCCAAGACCCGACAAAGAGGATGCCACGTTGTGCGAATGCACGTGCTCGCCCTTCTTAATATCGCACTTGGCATGGCCGATCGGGAAGCCGTACTTTACGACGTTCTCCCCTGCCTTGATGTCACAAAGCGCGTATTTCTGGCCGTTCTCGGCACAAATTTCTACGTTATCCGACGGATGTATCTGCATTTCTTATCTCCTCACACATGGCCGAAAGATCCTCGCCCCAAAGCGCAGTGTTGGCCAAAATTTCCGAAAGCTCGTGACCGCGGATCGCATCAATCACCTCGGGCGCGTCGCTCGGCGTGCCGTTCTGATAGAACTCAATGAGTCTCTTGAAGGAGAACATCAGCTGGGGCGGATATTTGCCAAAGCGGTTCTTATATTCCTTGATTGAAGGCAAAACTCTCACGCAGAATTTGCTAATCGAGTTGAGCGAGATCGCCGCAAGATAGTGCTTGATGTAGGGATTATCGAAGCGCGTGAGGACGTCGTTTGCATACGCCTCAAGCTCGTCCTTTGGCAGATCGAGCGTGGGGATGATCTCCTCAAACACGCACTTGTGGATATGCGCGCGCATCTTTTCGTCATCCATGCAGGACTTCACGGTGTCAAAGCCCGAAAGGAGTGCGTGAGGCACGAGCGAGGTATGTGCGCCATTCAGGATACGAACCTTACGCGTACGGTAAAGCGAAAGCTTGTCGGGCGTAACGATGACGTTGAGCCCTGCTTTGCCAAAGGGAAGCTCGGCTTCAACATCGTAATCGGTCTCGATCACGAACAAATGGAAATATTCCGAGGTGTTGACAAGGTTATCCTCGTAGCCAAGCGCCATATCCTCGTCCTTGGGGTAACCCGTGTTAATGCGGTCAACCAACGTATTGCAGAAGATATTTTCCTTCTCCACCCACGCGGCAAACGCATCGCCAAAGCCCCAAAGCGCACCGTAAGAAAGAATGGCTTTCTTCAGGTTCTCGCCGTTCTTGTCGATCAGCTCACAAGGAATGAAGATAAAGCCGCGAAGTCCGAGATCAAAGCGACGCTTGAGAAGGATCGTGAGCTTTGCGGGGAACGAAGCGGGCGGCAGGTCAGTGGGCTTATCGGTATCCTGGAACACGATGCCGGCTTCGGTGGTGTTCGAGAAAATAAAGCGGAAGTCGGGATTTTCGGCAAGCGCCAAATAGGCCGCAAAGTCCTCATAGGGCTTTACACAACGCGAAATGACGTCAACAACCGTCTTATCCACGCCTTCTTTGCCGCGAATGATGTGGGTATAGAGACCGTTTTGCTCGGTCAACATATCACACATTCCCTTCTCGATGGGCTGAACCACAACAACGTTTCCGTTAAAATCGGTTGTCTCGTTGATCTTCTGGAGCATCCAATCTACAAAGCCGCGCAAAAAGCCGCCCTCACCAAACTGAATGACGCGTTCGGGGCGCGAGGCGGTCGTCTTTACCTCTTTAATATTTTTCATATGTATCGTTTCCTTTCTGTCTCCGCAAAAATGCTTACGGAATTTCAAAAATCACGGTATCTATTGTACTTGATTTTCCTTCAAAAAACAACATTTTCGATCTTTTTGTTTTCTTTTTGCAATGTTTTAGCGGTAATATACATAATAAACAATAATCGTTCGCTCCACGCCGCCGTGTTCAAGGTCGGGCGCGGTGATCACGACACCGTCCTTCGAGAGCAGCTCCCACGCCTGCATCTCCTCAATGCGACACCGCATGAGAATATCGGCCGAGGCAAATACCAAAAGCTCGTCGTTTCGGATATTGAGCGCACCGCTTCTTCCGATCACCTCGTCCACGCCATCCTTCTTTTCGGTGACGTACTTGACGTGGTGGCCGCAGATCTGCTTGGCCATGTCGTAGCGATAGCGCTTGCTTTCGGGATTTTTACTTTTGGTCAACCGTTCGATCACTTTTTTAAACATAACGCCCTTCTCCCCCTAAAAAGAATTCCCGCAGGTGACTATATAACCCTGCGGGAAAAGCTCTTTGCTACTCTTATTATAATGGAAAAAGCCATATTTGTCAACAGGATTTTTTTAAGATCTCTTTTGCCGCTCCGCCAAGATCACGGCGCTCGTCGGAGGCACCGTAACGTAGGCGACAACGCACTTCTCCGTCACCACGTTAACGTATTCCGAGGAGAGCGGAAACCTTTCTTCGCGCGTACCACTGTTCACAAGGATCAACAAACATTCGTTTTCGTCCTCACGGGTATACGCCACAAAATGCGTGCGATGAGCCAAAAAAACCATATCCCCGTGTTCAAAAACGCGATGCTCCCGTCGAAGCGTACCAAGAAAACGGTAATGCTCCCGAAGCTCCTTTTCTTCACGCCCCCACGGATACGGCATACGGCAGAAGGGGTCGCGTCCGCCCTCAAGCCCTGCCTCGTCCCCGTAATAGACCGAAGGCACGCCGCGCACCGTAAACTGCAAAAGAGAGGCCAGCTTCAAACGCTTCACGGCCTCCGCACGCCGAGCGGGCTCCAAACGGTAGGTCGCCAATTCCGCGTTCGACATCCCATCTATTCGGTCATCACCGAGAACCGACAAAATGCGTGCCGTGTCATGTGTGCCGAGCAGATTCATAAGCGCGTCGCAAACGAAGGGAGGATAGGAGGAATAAAGCTCGGTCACGGTATTATAAAAGCTCTCCGCATCCCCCTCCAAGACAAAGGCAAGAATGGCATTTTTTAAAGGATAGTTCATCACGCTATCAAGCTGCGTGCCGCGAAAATAACGCCGCCGCTTGCCGTAGGCCATCTTGTCGGCGGCGTTTTCCCAAACCTCACCGATGATGAGCGCATCCCCGTCGGTCTTTTTGGCCACGTTTCGCAATTCGTCCAAAAACTCGTCCGATAGCTCATCGGCCACGTCCAAGCGCCAGCCCCCGATCCCCATTTTGAGATACCGTGCGATAATTCCGTCCTCGCCCACGAAATAATCACGGCAATCCTTGCACGCGGGGTTCAGTTTGGGCAGGATGCGAATTCCCCACCAGCACTCGTAGGATTGCGGATACTCGCGAAAGATATACCACGGAAAATACGGAGAATCTTTAGACTCATAAGCACCGAGCGAATCGTATTTTCCATAGCGGTTAAAATAGCGGCTATCGTCACCCGTATGGTTGAATACCCCGTCCAAAAGAATGCGTATCCCCTTCTCCTTTGCCGCTTCGATCAGCCGTAAAAGTGCTTCGTTGCCGCCAAACGCCTCATCCACCTGCTCGTAATCGCCTGTATCGTACTTGTGATTGGAATAGGCCTTGAAGATGGGGCTGAGATAGATGACCGTAACACCAAGCGAGACAAGATAATCCAGCTTTTGAAGAACGCCGTCAAGGTCACCGCCGAAAAACTCGTTATTGGAAAAATCTTCGCCCGCCCGCTCGGGATATTGCGGAACGCCGTTTTCCCAATCGGCGTTGAAGATGGCGTCGGGGCGAGTATAAGGAATATCTCGACCGCGA